>JAACJX010000014.1 GCA_014237545.1 Ardenticatenia bacterium
CTGAGCGCGCTGCAGGAAAGCCTCTTCGCGTGGCCACCCCTGCTGACGTTGGCGTTCGTCTGGCTGGCCTTTCTGCCGCGGCGGCCGGCGGCGGCCGATTGGGGATTGCTGCTCGTGGCTGTGGCCGTGGCCGGCGGCTACGTGGCTTTTTGGGCGGCGGGCATCGCCTATGGGCCGCGCTACTTCTATGCCGCGCTGCCGACGCTGGTCATCCTGAGCGCGCGCGGCATTATCGCGTTGGGCCGGGCGACCGACCGGCGCGTGGCCACGGCTCTGGCCGTCGGGCTGGCCATCTATGGCGTGGCGGCTCTGCCGGATATGGTCGAAAAATATCGCGGCTACAACTTCGTCAACGGGCAGGAACGCGCCGCCATCGAACGGTCCGTGGAACGGCCGGCGTTGGTCCTGGCCACGGTCAGCGAGACGGACTGGTGGGAATACGGGTCGCTCTTCAGCGGCAATACCCCCTGGCTGGATGGCGAAATCATCTACGCCCGCGATCTGGGGCCGGCCGAAAACGCCCGTCTCCGCGCCGCTTTTCCCGACCGCCGCGCCTATCTCTGGCGCGACAACCGCCTCATCGAGGTCGAACCCTGACCCGCGGCCGCGCGAAGGCATATACGCCCAACGCCGCCAAACCCACGAGCGGCACGAACATCAGGCTCTGCAAACCGGCAGTCAGCGTGCTGCGATCGGCGATCGCCCCCACCACCCACGCTCCCAGCCCGGCCGGCAGCCAGCCCAACCCCATCACCATCGCCGAGGCGAAGCCCACGCTCCGCGGCCACGCCTCTTGGGCCAGCACGATCGTCACCGGAAACGACGCGCCAATCATCAGCCCGACCAGGATGACCGCCGCCATCTGCGGCCAGCCGGCCAGCGTCATCATCAGCCAATGCCCGACCATCATCAACACCAGGCTCAGGGCGATCACCGGCAGTCGGCCGAATCGGTCCGAAAGCGACCCGCCGAACAGGCTGCCGGCGCTGACCGCCACCATGAAGATGGCCAGGGCCGCGCCGGCCATGGCCAGCGACTGTCCGTCGGACCTCAGCCACTCCGGCAAATAGGTCATCAGCGCCAGTTGGAAGTAGCTGCGCGCGCCGACGACGGCGACGATGGCCAGCAGGGCGGCGATGCCACCGGCGGCGATGGGATCGAGCCCCGCCCCCGTTTCGGCCGGGGGCCGGCGAGCGGCCGGATCGAGCCCGCGCAAGCGTCGCGCCAGAAGAAAGGCCGTTAGCAGCGACAGGGGAATGACCACCGCCGTGGATGCCAGCCCGACCGCCCCCAGCGCCAACCCCACCAGCGCCGGACTGAGGGCCGCGCCCAGATTGCCGCCGACCGAGAAGAGCGACATGGCCCGCCCACGATTGCGCGCCTCGGTCAGCGAGGAGAGCGCGGCCGCCGGTGGATGAAAAGCGGCCGAGCCAATGGCGGCCAACACCAGCAAGACGCCGAGGGCTCCATACGAAGGCATGAAGCCCACCAGCCCCATCAGCACGCCGCCCCAAACAAGGCTGCCGATGACGATCACCCGCGGGTCACCGCGGTCGCTCAACCAACCGAACAGCGGTTGGGTCAGTGTGCCGGCCAGGGCCGACAGCAAGGCCAGCGTGCCGATCTGGCCGTAGGTCAGACCGAGCTTGGGAATGAGCAGCACGTAGGTGACGGGCAGAAAGTTGAAGCCGGCCTCGAGGACGAGATGAGCCAGCGACATCAGCGGCGCGTGCCCGGCCAGCCACGGCTCCAGGCCGCCCGCCATCCGCGAGCGGATGTTGGTGTTGATGGGGGGATTTTCTTGCATAGAACCCCGGATATTAGCACTCTCGCGCGGCATCGTCACTCACCAATCGAAGATCGCTCTCTCGTTGTTCATTTCGCCTTGCTGATTGCGCTAAATGGTTGCTTGCCGTATTTCCGAGGAACGTGAAGAACGCGGAGAATCGCGGAGTGTATCGATTTTGGAAATGCTCTGTCTCGCCATGATGCGGCCCTTGAAAGCACTCGGAATTCTTGTTAGGCTTAGCGACACTCAAAAATCATTGATTCACGGAGTTCAGGCCCATGTATGAAATCGTCTGGCAATACGACGAAACGTCTCCCCAGAACGAGGAGAAGCCCGGCGACGCCCCCGGCGCCCGGCAGCGGTTGTTGGACGGCAACCTGGAATTCGCCAGCTTCTTCGCCCCGCACGCGGCCGCCGGCGAAACCACGCGCCAGGTGGTCAGGGTATCCCCGCAGGACGTCGGCATCAGCGGCCGGCCAGGGGATGTACCCATCCAAAGGCCGTTCGCCGCGTTTCTCAGTTGCGCCGATGCTCGCGTGCCGGTCGAGCTGATATTCGGCCAGAAGGCCAACGACCTGTTCGTCGTACGCGTCGCCGGCAACGTGATCGGCGATGACAGCCTCGGCAGTCTCGACTACGCCGTCGATCAACTCGGCACGGTGCGGCTGCTGGCCGTGCTCGGCCACACGGGCTGCGGCGCGGTGACGGCCGCCGTCGACGCCTACCTGACGCCGGCCGGCTATCTGGGCATTGCCACAAACTTCCCGCTGCAAACCATCGTCAGCAGCCTCATCGCGCCCGTCCGCGGCGCGGCGCTGGCCCTCGCCGCGGTCTATGGCCCGGACGTCGAGGCTCGCCCCGGCTACCGGCAGGCGCTTATTGAGATGACGGTGATGCTCAATGCGGCGCTATCGGCCGCCGTGCTGGCCCACAACTACAGCGAGTCGTTGGGCGACCGGCTGCAAGTTTCATTCGGCGTCTACGATCTGCGGCAGAGNACGGCCGGTTTACCCGGCCCAAGCGGCGCGTGGCAGGTCGGTCTCTTCGCGCCNCCGACCACGCAAGAGGCATTCGACGAATTTGGTACCGTCATCGCCGGGAGCGACCTGGTCCGCGAGGCGCTGGGGTAAGTTTAAGCAAAGTAGGTGATCCGTAGATTACGCAGATTAAAAATCAGCATCCCTGTAGTGTAAGCGCTATCTGACAAATCCAAATAATCCGCTTTTTCAGTGATGATCCGGAGCCTTTTGCCTCTTCTTTACCATTTAGGCCATCGCCGCTTTCAGCGTCTCCACCGCGGCCGCTTCGATGTCGTGGATAACCATTAGTTGGTCGGCCATNCGCGACCGGTGGGCNTCTGCTTCGGACGGCGATAGCGGAAATTCCGTGGCGNCCACTGTCCTGATAGCCGNCANCCGCTCGTCGATGGTTCTCATCTCCGGCCCAGCCTCGTTCCCCCGGTCGAGGAAGGCCGCGTGGCGGTGGTCGAGCAACTGCCGCGTTTCGCCCAGCAACGACACGTCGTCCGGCAACAGTAGCGCAGCCAACCAGCCCCACTCGCCGGCCGCGGCGCGGAACTGCGTTGCCGCCTCGCCCAGGGCCGGCCGCCGGAGCAACGCGGCCGCTTCGTCGAGGAAATCGGCGTAGAGCACGCGGTCGGCGAAGTTCCCCACCTCCTTACCGAACAGGGCGATGTCGCTGTAGGCCGAGGTCAGCCCGGCCAGCATCTTCGGCCCGGTCGGGAACTCGCGCTCCCAACTCAGGCGGGCCTTTGGCTTCGTCAGCAGTTCCACCCACCGGCGGAACGCCGCCAGGCCGAAATTGTTTTTGCCGCCCTTGGGCGGGGCCTCGGTGTAGAGGCGGATGCAGTCCCAGATGCCTGCCTGGACGGCCGCGGCCAGCTTGGCCGGATCGGGCGCTTCCAGAGTGATGAGCCGGTGCTTGTTGTTTTTGGCCCGGCCGCGAGCGGCAGCCAGTTCGCCGGTCGTGGTCGACAGACCCACCCGCGCGCGATCAGCGATGTAGGCCCGGTCGCCGCCCTCGTCGTAGCCGTAGACCAGCACAGGAAACATAGCCCACATGCTTTTGTCCCATTCGAGCGCGTTATAGGGCAAGCTCCACATGTCAGCCCAGACGATGGCCGGCGTGCCCTCTTCCAGGGCGTCGAGCAAATTGCGGATGGCCGCGTCGGGCTTGGCCGTTTGTCGCACGGTCTGGACCACTCCCAAACGGGAGAGCATGGTATCCCACGGGTCGAACGTGTTGCGAGTCAGGACGCGGGCCATCGGGTCGTAGCCCTCGTAGGCGAAAGAGAAGTAGCCCATCACCGCGCCGCCGCTGACGCCCAGCAACAGCGCCTCGGAGTACGGCTCGGCGGTGTGTGGGGCGTTGAAGCCACAAAAGGCGAAATAATTCGCCACGCTGCCGGTTTCCCAATGGCGGCCGGCGAACTGGTTATAGTTTCTCAAGATTGTCATCGCGATCACGCTCCTCGGCTAGATTTCGTGGGACACATTATAAAGGAATGACCGCGCCGCGGCTGACAGGAGCGATATAAGATTCACTATTTAGGCTGAAATACGCGATGTGCTAAAATCGGGACATGTTCGCCGCGCAAAGGCCACCCGTCATCCTCCACGCCGATCAGGAGCATAGCGGCATCCGCCTGGCGGTTTTCATCGGCCTTTTTGTCGGCTTTGTCATCGGCTATGCCCTGGCGTCNTGGGCCATTGACGCGTTCGCCCCAGACGGCTGGCAGGATTACAGCGTCTTCCTCTCCTGCGCCGGATCCGTGCCCGTGGCGCTGCTGTTTATNTGGGGACTGGAGAAATTGCTCAAGCGGGTGTGGCACAGCGGCTTGAGCATCGCCCTGGACGAGCGCGGCCTTTACGTNCACGACCGCCGCNACGGCCGCCCCGCCCGGCCCAGCGACGCACCGGCCATGACCTGGTCGGGCAACATGGGGCAGTTGCGCTGGTATTTCCGCCTGAGCGGCTACCCGCGCGGCGGCCGCGAGCGGCGCGTGCCGGCCAATTGGCTCTGCCTGGCCGTGGAGTTGCAAGTTGACGAGTCGCGCCTGAGCGCCTACGCCTTCATGCCGCCCGACAAGGCGGCGACGTGGACGCAGAACCCGCGACAGGCGTTCCACATTATCAACCCGGCCGAGCTGTACCAAAGCTCGTCCCGAACGCGCTTTGGCCCGCCGGAGCGCCCCACTATTCCCAACCACCTGCTGCAGACGAAAGAAGCCCGCTACTGGCTGGCGGAGAGACGCCGCTGGGAGTACGGCATCGAATTGACGCCGGAGGATTTCGCCACGCTGCTGGAGTATGCCGGCCGCGGCGCGAGCGCGTCCGGCCCACCAACAACTGAGGCCACCTCGGCCCAAGAGGAATCCCATGTTTGATTTTATAACCGAAGAACACAAAATGATTCAGGAAGCGGCGCGCGATTTCGCCCGCAACTCCATCGCGCCCATCGCCGCCGAATTTGNCGAGTCGGGGGAATTCCCGCTGGAGACCATCCGCCAGATGGGCCAGCTGGGTTTCATGGGCATCGAAGTGCCAGAGGAGTACGGCGGCGCGGGGATGGACACCATCGCCTACGTGCTGGCCATGGTGGAAATCTGCAAGGCCGACGCCAGCCACGGCACGATCATGTCGGTCAACAATTCTCTCTTTGCCCACGGCCTGCTAAAGTTTGGCACCGAGGCGCAGAAGCAAAAGTANCTNGTGCCCGTGGCGACCGGCGAGAGGATCGGGGCCTATAGCCTGACGGAGCCGATGAGCGGCAGCGACGCCGGCACGATGAAAAGCCGGGCCGTTTTGAACGAGGCCGGGACACACTATGTCATCAACGGCCGCAAGTCATGGGTCACGTCCGGCCCCCACGCCGACACCATCGTCCTGTTCACGATGACCCAGCCGGAGAAAAAGCACAAGGGGGTGACGGCCTTCATCATCGAGACCGATAAGCCGGGNTTCATTCGCGGTAAGAAAGAGCCGAAGCTGGGCATCCGCGCCAGCGCGACCAGCGAGATCATCTTCGATAACTATGAGTGCCCGGTGGAGAACCGGCTGGGGGCCGAGGGGGACGGCTTCAAGATCGCCATGACGGTGCTGGACGCCGGGCGCATCGGCATCGCCTCGCAAGCGTTGGGCATCGCCGAGGCAGCGCTGGAAGCCAGCATCGACTACGCGCGCGAGCGCGAGGCGTTCGGGCAAAAGATCGGNGAGTTCCAGATGATCCAGCAAAAGNTGGCNGACATGAAGTGCCGCGTCGAGGCGAGTCGNCTGCTCGTCTACCAGGCGGCGCTGGCCAAGATGGCTGCGGCCAAAACGGGCGGCCGCTACTCGATGGAAGCCAGTATGGCCAAGCTTTTTGCCAGCGAGTCAGCCATGTGGGTGACCACGCAGGCCATCCAGATCCACGGTGGCATGGGCTATAGCAAGGAGATGCCGCTGGAGCGCTACTTCCGCGACGCGAAGATCACCGAGATATACGAGGGGACGAGCGAGATCCAGCGCATGGTGATTGCCCGCTCGCTCACCGGGCTAAGGTAAGAGAAAGAAGAATCCACAGATTTCACAGATTTCACAGATTTAGAATTTCTTATCTGTGAACTCNGCNTAATCTGTGGATTTCTTTTAAACCACCAGGTTGATGAGNACGTTCTGNAGNACGCGGGCCAGCAGCAGGACTACCATCGGGCTGAAATCGAGGCCGCCCAGCGGCGGCATCAGCCGGCGAACGGGGTTGAGAATGGGTTCCACAACCCCATTGATGAAACGGACAATCGGACCCCAGGTTGGATGATAGGGATCAGGTCGCACCCANGACAAGATGATCTGGGCGATCAGTAGCACATAGAACGCGCCAAAAAGAATATTGATTATATCGACAAGTATCATGCCAGGTTGTTTTCCTCTTTCCGAATAAGCACAGGTGCAAACGAAGAAGGTTTAGCCGCGGACATCCCAGATTTCGCCGATTGAAGAGCAGTGAACGACCGCATCGGTGAATAATGCTTGCTGCTAATTCAACTTATTACGCTCGCCAAACAGCGCCCGGCCGACCCGGACGTGCGTCGCGCCTTCCTCGATGGCGATCTCGAAATCATCGGTCATGCCCATCGACAGGGCCAGCGGCGTGTCCAGGGNCAGTTCCGCCTCCAGCCATGCAGCCAGAGCCCGCGTGCGGCGAAAGACGGCGCGGATCACGTCNGCCGGCGCATCCCACGGGGCCATCGTCATCAGACCGACAGCCGACAGGCCGGGCAGCGCGGAAGCCTCTGTGAAGAGTTTACGCAATGCGGCGCGCTGCGTTGCGTTTTCCTCCCATGTCCTCATGTCCACGCCCAGCTTCGACGCTTCGCCGGAGACGTTGACCTCCAGGAAACAGGGCAGCCGCCGGTCGATCTCCGCCAGATCGGCCGACAGCCGCCGGGCAATCTTCGACCGGNCGAGGGCGTGGAAGACGTCGGCGCTGGCCGCGGCCAATGGGGATTTGCGACTCTGCACTGGACCGANCAGGTGCCAGACGATGGAGCTATCGGAGCCGAGGATCGACTCCACCGCCGGCCGCTTGTGGCCCAGCTCCTCCGGCCGGTTCTCGCCGAAGTNGCGCATGCCGGCCTCATAGGCGGCGAGCACCAGTTCGGCCGGCCACGTCTTGGTGACGGCGATCAGGGTCACGTGAGCGGCCGGTCGCCCGGCGCGCTTGGCCGCGGCGGCGATCCGCTCCATGACGGCCGCGTGCCGCTCTTGCAATTCAACTAGAGAAATCATGAGGCAATTATCCGTCGATTCGCGGGAAAATACAGGTTTGGGCGACCGCGGTCTGCTGACACTTGACTGCGGTTCGGGGTTACTCTTATTAATCAATTAAATCAATTATTTTGGGGGCTGGGGGACTTGTTTTACCGGTTTTGCCAGCGCCCGCGCTTGTGCCGGCGCTGGCAGGGGCGGGTAATCAGGCCCGCCGTCCCCGCGCCCCGAAAACCTAACTCAATAAAAACGCATCCTACCGCTGGAGAGCACGCGTTTCCTGCCCGAAGGCGAGACTTCTGTGGATAACCCGGTCNCCAACGCCTGGCGGGATCAAGAAGTTTGATAAATAAAAATAGACACTGGTAGGGGCAGGTTTGCAACCTGCCCTCGTCATCGACAGTGAAGGGCGGGGCGGACGGGTTACCAACCCACCCCTACCGGAAGGTCGTTTTTATTTGTCAGAGGCCGTAATCATGTTGTCGAAGGTGTTGGAAACCGGCTTGAACCGGGTTTGCTAGAACAGCAGCGGCATTGATCCCGCTGGTATTATTTATCATAGAGCGTCAAATCACCTGGCGGGATGGGTGATTAATTTGCAATCATGCATCTGCCGGTTTTGGGCCCCAACGGCGGGATTGCTCCCGCCGTTGGGGGGCAGGAAAATATAAAGAGTGCTGAGCACCCAAGGCAACGCTCAGCTCTCCGATGTAGATAGGTAGAAGGTACGCGTCTACCCTGAATAGGCTATGCGAAAGATAATCCCCGTTGCCCAGTCGGCCACGTACAGCGCGCCGTCTGGCCCGACGGTCAGATCGATCGGCGCGGCGAAGCCAGTGGCGAACGTGGCGGTCTCTTCACCGCCGGAGCCGAACCACACCACTCGCTGCGCATCCGGGAAGGCGCTCCACAGCGTCACAAACAGGCTGTTGTAGTAGCCGGGGAATTCGTCGTCAAGGTATGAAGTGATGCCTGTCGGCGCCGAATGGGCGATGAACGTGTGCAGCGGGGGCACGATTTCGACGTCGTCTGGCGCTTTGAAGCACACGTCGCAATCGTACCACGGGTAGCCGTGCTCGCCGCCCGGCTCGACGCGATTGAACTCCTCCGGCGGGCCGTAGTCGGGCATATTATCGGTCGTGAAAAGAACGCCGTCCGCGTCCCAGGCGATGTCATAGGCGTTGCGGAAGCCGCGGGCGTAAGTCTCGACCTGCGTGCCGTCGGGGCTNAAGCGNANGATGCTGGCCTCCAGCGGGTGCAACTCGTCCTGCTCGCCGGCGTTGGGGCCGGCCAGGATCTCGCCGTGGTCAGCGCGGCCGCCAACGGCCATGTAGNCGNAGCCATCNGGGCCGAANGCGATGCCGTTGGCCGAGTGCATGGCNACGTAGCAGCACGGNAGGCCGGTGATGAGTTCCGACACGACGCCGTCTTCGACCACCGCCACCCAGGCTTCGCCGTCGACGTTCTGGTCGACGAGACGGCTGGCGACGTAGAGCCGCTCTGTTCCCGGCTGGAAGGCCAGGCCNGCCGGGGCGTTGAAACCATCTACGTAGAGTTCGGTCTCACCTTCAGCGTTGACAGTGAAGATCTCGCCGGCCATCGTGCCGACGTAGAGCANGCCGTCCGGCCCGAAGGTCAGGACGTTGGGCTGACCGTCAATGCGTGCGTAGTAGGTCGCTTCGAATCCGTCTGGCAGCTGGATACGCGACTCCCACCCCTCAACGTCCTCATTGCAGGGATATTTGTCGCTGCACTCGGTTTCGGCGTACGGTGGTTGTTCCACGTCGTCGAACGGCTCCGGTGTCGCGTCCCGATCGACTTCAAGGTCGGCAACCGGCGCCTCTACAACCCCGCCCTCGGCCGTGGCCGTAGCTGCCGGAGTGGGCGAGGCAGCAGGGGTGGCGGTCGCTGCCGGGGTATCGGTGGCCGCCGGCGGCATCGTGGCCACCGCTTCGCCCAGGAACGGGACCGATGACTCAGTGGTAGGTTGTTCCGCGACCGTTTGCTCGCCGGTGGCTGCGGCCGCCGTTGGCGCGATCTGCGCCGCCGGCTCNGCCGCNCCNCCACANCCGGCNAGNGCTANNGCNNCNACNANCANNANCACGGCNGNGATAANNCGCAAANCCATACNNTNCNTNTCATTGTCAANTTGATTGGATTTCATGATTCATCACTCCGGCAGAGATGGGCTTTCCCGAGTCAACCCCGGGCCACCATCNCCACCCATNTACGCCCCTTCTCCCCTGCTCCCTTTCTCCCCTTTATCCGCTCAGCGCTCGATCATCATCGTCACCGGCCCGTCGTTGTGGATCTCCACATCCATATGCGCCCCGAAGACGCCAGTGGCGACGGTGAAGCCCGCGCCGCGGAGTACCTCGACGAAGTAGTCTACCAGCGGCTCGGCGAGTTCTGGCGCGGCCGCGTCGGTGAAAGACGGCCGCCGCCCTTTGCGCGCGTCGCCGTAGAGGGTGAACTGGGACACGACCAGCAGCGACCCGTCCACCTCGGCTAGCGAGCGGTTCATCTTGCCGGCGTCGTCGTCGAAGACGCGCAGGCCGGCGATCTTGGCCGCCAGCCAGTCGGCTTCGGCGCGGCCATCGGCGTGGGTGACGCCCAGCAGGACGACTAAGCCGCGGCCGATCTGGCCAGTCACGCGGCCGTCGACGGTGACGCTGGCGCGGGAGACACGTTGGATGAGGGCGCGCATGGTTCGTGTGTAGNGGCTTCCCGTTCCCTNTCTATAATATGCCCACCTTACTGTGATCTCCCACGGTCAGCTTGAGCGCCTTGGGNCGAATGGGCGAGCGGGAGATGACGACGTCGCGGCCGATGAGGCTGTCCTGGATGCGCGCCTCGATGTTGGTGATCTGGCTGTTCTCCAGNACCATCGAGTGCTCGATCTCGCTGTTTTCGACCGTCACGTGGTGGTCAATGCTCGTGTAGGGGCCNACGTAGCTGTTGACGATTCGNGTGTACTCGCCGATGATCGCCGGNCCGCGCACGGTGCTGTTGATGATCTCCGCCCCGCGCTGGATGGTCACGCGGTGATCCACCTTGCTNTCCCGGTCCACGTAGCCCTCGATGCTATGCTCGATCTCCTCGAGAACCAGGTCGTTGGCCGAGAGCATGTCGCCCGGCGCGCCGGTGTCGATCCACCAGCCCTGGTGGACGTAGGGGTGGACGGTGCAGCCGTTGTCGACCAGCCACTGGATGGCGTCGGTGATCTCCAGCTCGCCGCGCCACGACGGCTTGATGCGATCCGCGGCCTCNAAGATATGATGGTCGAACATGTAAATGCCGACCAGGGCCAGGTCGCTGGGCGGGATCTTGGGCTTTTCCACAAGGCGCACAATGCGGCCGTCGTCGCCCAACTCGGCCACGCCGTACTGCTCCGGGTGCTCGATGCGCGTCAGCACAATCTGGCTGTTCCAGTCGCTGGTGGCGAATTGGCTGATCAGGTTGCTGATGCCGCCCTGGATGACGTTGTCACCCAGGAACATGACGAAACGATCCTCGCCGATGAAGGGCTGGGCAATCTTGACCGCGTGGGCCAGACCCAACGGCTTCTCCTGGGGGATGTAGGTGATGTTGACCCCCCAACGCCCGCCGCGGCCAACGGCTTCCTTGATTTGTTCGGCCGTGTTGCCAACGACGATTCCGATGTCTTCGATACCGGCGTCGCGGATCGACTCGATCACCCGGAAGAGGATCGGCTTGTTGGCCACCGGGATGAGTTGTTTGGCGTTGGCGTACGTCAGCGGATATAGCCGCGAGCCCGTGCCCCCACTGAGGATGAGACCCTTCATAATTCCCCCTGTAATCAATTAGGAATTACGAATTAGGAATTAGCAATTAATAATCAACAGGCGAGAGAAAAGCGTGGTGCTAATTCTTAATCATTAATTGGTAATTATTAATTCGTAATTATCCGTAGTATTCGCCGATGGTGTTGTCCTTCGGCGCGTTGGTCAGGGCCGCGCCGACGATGCGCACCTTGGCTTTCTCCAGCAGCTCGCGGGCGCGCTCGGAATGGTCGCGGCGGGTCTTGCCGGCCTGGATGACCAGCAGCACGCCATCGGCCTTGGCGCCCAGGATGGCGGCGTCGGCCGCGGCCATCACCGGCGGCGCGTCGAAGAGGACGATATCGGCCCGGTCCGCCAGTTGGGCGATGATCTGCTCCATTCGCGCCGCGCCCAAAAGGTCGGCCGGGTTGGGCGGCTTNGGNCCGCTGCTCAGCAGCCACAGATTNTCCACNGCGGTCTTTTGCAACGGCAGGTCGCCGACCTCTTCCATCACCAGGTTGGTCAGCCCCGGCGACATTTGCAGGTCGAACAGCTCGTGGAGCGTGGGCCGGCGCAGGTCGGTGTCGACCAGGATGGTGCGGCGGCCGCTCTGGGCCATCGTCACGGCCAGATTNGCGATGGTGGTCGATTTGCCCTCGCCCGCGGCCGGCGACGTGACGACCAGCGTGCGCAGCGGCTTGTCGAGACTGAAGAAAGACAGGTTCGTGCGCAGCGTGCGATAGGCCTCGCTNGCCGGCGAACGGGGGTCGGTAATCGTCACTAAAGTCATATTCACTCACTTCACGACCTGCCCGGTTTGGCAGGCTGTTTCAATCCGTATTGACAGTTGAACTC
>JAACJX010000279.1 GCA_014237545.1 Ardenticatenia bacterium
CGCGCGGCCATCACCGACCCGGCCACGTCCGGGGCGGGGTGGCTGTCGCTGCCCATCGCGTCAACTACAATTCGCATAACTGTCTACTCATTCGCAAGATAATAGCGGGAATTCTATCACAATCCGCGCGGGGCCTGTAGGCTGCGATGTGCCTCAACTGTGCTTGTTCTGCCGGGCGCTAACTATCCTGCTTGGCGTCCATCATTCGGGCCAGGCGATTTGGTCGAATAGCCTGGCCATGTCGCAATGCATACAGCCACGTAAACTCTGCGCCGTAGAGCAGGATTTGAGCCGAGTAGTAAATCCAGAAAAGAAGGATGATGAGCGAGCCGGCCGCCCCGTAGACCGAACCGGTGTCGCTGAATGAAAGGAAGATCGACAGGATGTACCGGCCGATGAGGAACAGCACCGTGGTCACCGCCGCGCCGATGGCCGCGTCGCGCCAGCGAACATGTGCATCGGGCAAAGCCTTGAAGATGTACAGGAACATCGCGAACGTCAGGGAGGGGATGATCAAGCGGCTGAGTTGGGGCAAAAGGAAACCCGCCTCGGGGAACAGCACTTCGAATCGCGCCTGAACGGCCGACAGCACGGCTTCCATGATCACGGCCATGACCAGCAGCCCACCCAGCAGGAATACGCTGAGAAAGGGAATCGCCTGGTAGCGGGCCAGCAGTAACCACTCGCGGGAGTTCGACGGCCGCACGTCGGTGATCCCCCAAATGAGATTGAGGGCTACCTTCAATTGCCGGAAGACGCCGGTTCCTGCAACCAGCAGAGCCACGATGCTGACAATGGTCAGGGTCCGGCTCGTTGCCTGATCACGCAGGGCAACCATGGCCTGATCGATGAAGCCCGCCAACTCGCTGCCCACCAGATATTGGAGTTGCAGCGTCACCTGGTCACGGGCCAGCGTGCGGTCGATGAAGAACCCGGCAATGCTGACCACGAAAACCAGCAGCGGCGCGATCGAGAAAACGGTGTAGTAGGCCAACCCGGCGGCATAGATCGACGCGCGATCCTTCAAGAACGCGCCGATGGCATCCTTGAATAGGAGGAAGGCTGATTTCAGATACGACATGCCATGGACCTCGGACGACGGACCACAGACCACCGACGACGGATCGGCCGACCACAAGTCCCCAAGCGACTGTCCCACCGACCCACTGACCTGTTATTTTCTGGCCACTGGTCGCTGCCCATTTCGCTCTCAGACCCCCGCCAGCGCTTGCCTCAGATCGGCCACCAGGTCGTCGGGATGCTCGATGCCTACCGAGAGGCGCACCAGCCCCGGATCGACGGCAAACCCGGCGGCGGCTGCTTCCGGCCCGGCCACCGAGGCATGGGTCATGGCCGCGGGAAGCTCGATCAGCGACTCGACGCCGCCCAGTGATTCAGCCAGCGTGAAAAGCCGCGTGCGCAGGGCCACCGTTCGCGCCGCCGCCTCGCCGCCGCGCAGCTGGAACGACACCATGCCGCCCGGCCCGGCCATCTGCCGGCGGGCCAGTTCGTGCTGCGGGTGGCTCTCCAGGCCGGGGTAGATGACCCGTTCGACGGCCGGGTGGTCTTCCAGGAAGCGGGCCACGGCCAGACCGTTGTCGCAGTGGGCGCGCATGCGGATGCCCAGGGTCTTGATGCCGCGCAGGGTCAGGAAGCAATCCATAGGCCCGGACACCGCGCCGACCGACTTTTGCAGGAACTTGAGCCGCTCGTAGGCGTCCTCGTCGTTCATCATGATCGCCCCGCCGACGACATCGGAGTGGCCGCCCAGGTACTTGGTCGTGCTGTGGACGACGAAATCCGCGCCGAGGGCCAGCGGCCGCTGCAGCGCGGGCGAGGCGAAGGTGTTGTCGACGGCCACCCAGACCCCGGCGGCGCGGGCCGTCTCGCTGATGGCGGCGATGTCGGTCAGCCGCAGCGTGGGGTTGGTCGGCGTCTCCAGCCAGACGAGGCGGGCCGGCCCGGCGGCCAGCGCGGCGCGGACAGCGTTGGTATCGGCCGTGTCCACGTAATCGAAGACGATGCCGTAATCGGACAGCACCTTGTCGAACAGGCGGAATGTGCCGCCGTAGAGGTCGTTGCCGCAGATGACCCGCTCGCCCGGCTTCACCAGGCGCAGCAGCGTGTCGATGGCGGCCATCCCTGACGAGAAAGACAGGCCGAAGCGGCCGCCCTCCAACGCCGCCAGCGCCTCCTCCAGCGCGCTGCGCGTCGGGTTGCCGGCGCGGGAATAGTCGTAGCCCTTGTGTTCATTGATATCGGTCTGGACGAAGGTGGAAGTCTGGTAGATGGGAGTCATGATCGCGCCGGTGGCCGGGTCGGGCTGGACCCCGGCATGCACAGCGATGGTTTCGAAGTGGTCGTTCGCGGGTGTGGTCATTCCTCTCTCCTGTAAGCGCACGGCGGGTGGATGCCGTGGCGCGGGCGCCATTGTATCATATCCCTGAAAAGTGTTGAGCGATTTGCCAAATCGCTGCGGTCTGCCAAATCGCTGCGGTCTGCCAAATCGCTGCGATTTGCCAAATCGCCCAACTTCAGGATCAGGCGGGTTGGTAGTGATTCACGCTGTCGATCGCGGTTTCAACGATCGCGCCCTCATTCAGCAACAGATCCAGGTAGCCGAGCAACATCCACAAGCCGGCCACGCGGCCTTCCGGCGGCTGGTGGGCGTACATGCTTTCCAGCAGGGCAGGGATGGTGTCACAGCCCCCGCGGATAAGCTCCTGGCATTGCCCTTTGCGCCCGGCGATGCGCTCTCGCTGGCGGGCGATGACTGCCCGGTGGTCGCCGAACGGCCGCCCGTGGCCCGGGTAAACCCTGTCGATGTCGAGCGCATCCAGCGCGTCGAGCGAGCGCAGGAATAGAGGCAGCGACGGGGCGCGCTTCTTTCCTGATGGGGGATGGTCAATGACCGGCGCGGGCGTTACGGCCAGCAGCATGTCGGCCGACAACAATTGGCGCGTCTCCGGCTCGTAGAAGACGGTCTGGGCGCTGGCGTGGCCGGGGGCGTGGATGACCTGCCACGCCGCGCCGCCCATTTGGAGCACGCCATCCGGCCGGAAGGTGACCACGCGATCGGCCGGGACAGCGTCGGCGTGGGCCGCCAGCCCCTCCATGCCCCGCAGGATCAGCTCGTTTGTCTCCAGCGGCAAGCCGAGCGGCGGCAAGAAGTCGCGGCGATAGTAGGCCATCCGCTCGGCCCACATGCCATTCATATCGGTCAACCACGGCGCGCCTAGCTCGCAGATCCAGACGGTGGCGTCGCTCTCGGCGGCAATGCGGCCGGCCAGGCCAAAGTGATCGACGTGGGGGTGGGTGATGACGACCCGCGAGAGATCGCGGACGGCCACGCCGTGGGCCGCCAGCCCATCGACGAGCATCTCCCAGCAGGCCTCCGTCTTCACCCCGGCATCCACCAGGACGATCTCCGGCTGGGTGAAAAGATAGGCGTTGACCGAACCCATCGACCAGCCGATGGGGAATTCGAGGCGGAGCGGTTCCATGTGGCTTAATATGCGCCGGTTTTCTGATTTGGGCAGGGGGTTTGGGCAGGGGAGCCGGGCAGAAAGGGAGTAGGGGAATTGCTCGTCAGGCGGGATGATTTGGCCTGCTTGACGACCTGCTGGTTAACTGGCCTGCTGACTCACTGTCCCACTGATCTGCTACGTTTCACTGCCCTTGCCACTTGCAACGCGCCACCTGCCACCTGCTACCCGGTGTTCTTCAGCCCCGACGCGATACCGTTGATCGTCAGGAAGATCGTGTCGCGGATGCGCGCGGCTGCGGCGCGTTCGGGGTCGGGCAGGCCGCGCAGCCGGCGCAGCAAACTGACCTGGATGAAGTTGAGCGGGTCGATGTACGGGTTGCGGCGGCGGACGGATCGCTGCAGCACCGGGTCGTTGTCCAGCAGTTCGCGGCCGCCGGTCGTCAGCAGGATCGCCTCGCGGGTCTGGTTGAAAGCGGCCTCTACCTGGCCGAAGATGAGGTCGCGCACGCGCGCATCCTCCACCAGCCCGGCGTATAGCCCGGCGATGCCCATGTCGGCCTGAGCCATCGACACCTGCGAGTTGTCGAGCAGGTTGCGGAAGAAGGCCCAGTCGCGGTACATCTCCTGCAGCAGGGCCACTTGTTCGGGCGAGCGGCCGAACGCGGCCAGCGCCTCGCCGACGCCGAACCAGCCCGGCAGCACATGGCGGCACTGCATCCAGCTGAAGCCCCAGGGGATGGCCCGCAAGCTGTCAAAAGTGGCTGCTCCCGTGCGGCGCGACGGCCGCGAGCCGATGCGCATCTGGCTGATCTCGTCCATCGGCGTGGCCTGGCTCCAGTAGGTAAGTAGTTCGGGCGTCTCGTAAATGAGGCCGCGGTAGGCGCGGTAGGATGTGGCCGCCAGTTCGTCCATCGCCGCCAGCCATTCCGGCTTCGGCCGCGGCAGCAGCCGGTACTGCTCCGGCGCGCTGGCCAGGAGAACTGCATGGACGACCTGTTGCAGGTGGCGGTTGGCGATGGCCGGGTGGCTGTAGCGGTCGGCGATGACTTCGCCCTGCTCGGTGATGCGGATGCGACCGCCGACGGAACCGGGCGGCTGGGCCAGGATGGAGCGATTGGCCGGGCCGCCGCCGCGGGCGATGGTGCCGCCGCGGCCGTGGAACAGGGTCATTGTCACGTCATGGTCGGCGCACGTCCGGGCCAGCGCGTCCTGGCCCTGGTACAACTCCCAATTGGCGGCCAGGTANCCGGCGTCCTTGTTGCTGTCGGAGTAGCCGATCATGATCGTCTGCCGGCGGCCGGCGCGTTCCAGGTGCGGCGCGTAGCCGGGGTGGGCGAACAGGGCGGCCATCACCTCCGGCGCGGCGCGAAGGTCGGCCCGCGTCTCGAACAGCGGCGCGAAGGTCATCCCCTCCGGCCGGCCGTCCTCGCGCAGGCANAGNCCGTGCCAGCGNGCCAGNAGCAGCGGGGCCAGGATGTCNTCCGGCCCGTGGGTCATGCTGACGACGTANGGGCCGAACAACTCNGGGCCNTAGTAGTCGACGGCGCGCTTNANGATGCGGAANANNTCCAGCGTNTCNTTGGNTTCGGCCGACAGNTCGNCCAGGCCGGNNAGGTCGGGGANNGGGCGGGCCAGNGCGTCNGTGAGGGCCGCNGCGCGGGCNGGNCCNTCCATCNNGNCGAANCCNTCCAGCCAGCCCAGCCGNCCGAACAGTTCGTCGAGGACGGCCGTGTTGTAGTCGCTGTATTGCCGCAGGTCGAGCCGGGCGGCGTGGAGNCCGAAGATGCGCGCCTGGAGCAGACTGCGCTCCAGGTCGGCGCGGGCGATCTCGTCCATGCGCGCGACGCGCAGCGCGCGNTCCATCAGNGCCANCGGCTCCAGCAGGTTGTCCATCGTGCGCATGCGCAGCGGCGGCAGGTCTTCGCCCTTCAGGCGGGCGATCATGTCGCCGGCCGAGGCNTCGCCCAGGTCCGCGCCCAGTTGGGCCGACAGGTGGCGGTAGGTCTCGTTGGGGTAGCGGTCGTGGAGAAAGGCGAGATGCCCATCGGGCTCGCCGTAGGCGGCGNCGGCGTCACTGACGGCTTCGGGNACTTCGGCCAGCTGGTTGGAGATGCTCAGGGCGCGATCCAGCTGGCGAGCGGCGGCGCGGTGCTTTTCCAGCGCCAGGCCGCGGTGGAGGCGCAGCGTCTCGGCCGTCACGCCGGCGGTGACGTTAGGGTTGCCGTCGCGGTCCCCGCCGATCCAAGAGGCGAAGGTCAGGAAGCGATCGGGCGGCCGNAATGACGGGTAGTGCTGGGCCAGNGCGGCGGTCATGTCCCGGTAGACGGCCGGCAGCACGTCCCACAGCGTTGTGTCAAAGTAGAATAGCCCGGTGCGCACTTCATCGGTGACGGTCGGCCGCGAGGTGCGGCTGCGGTCGGTCACCCACAACAGCGTCACCTCGGCGCTGATCTGGTCGACGAGCGCCTGCCGCTCGCTCGGCAGCAGGTCGCGCACGTCGAGGTCAGTCAGCGCGGCGGCGATGCGGCGCAGCTTGGTCAGGACGGTCCGGCGCTTGGCCTGGGTGGGGTGGGCGGTGAATACGAGCTCGATATCGAGGCGGTGGAGCAGACGGCGCATCTCGAACTCATCCACGCCCGCCTTCCAGAGTGCGGCGACAGCCCCGGCGACCGACTCGGGCAGCGGCTGGGGATGGAAATCGCGCTCTCGCTCGCGCAGCACGCGCACGCGGTGCTGCTCCTCAGCCAGGTTGACGAGTTCGAAGTAGGTGGTGAAGCTGCGGGCCACCAGCTCGGCTTCGTCGGGGTCAAGGCGGCCGACGACGTAGGCCAGCCGGGTGTCGATGGCCGGGTCGTCTTCCAGCCGGCGCGTCTTGGCCAGGGCGCGGATGCGCTCTTCCAGCTCGAAGATCTCGATGCCCGCCTGCCGGCGGATGACGTGACCGAGAATGTCACCCAGCAGATGGATATCCTCGCTTAGTCGTTCCTGTTTTTCGCGGGTCATGGGCATCGTTGGGCCTCAAGAAGAATCCACAGATTTCACAGATTGTCGATATAGAGTCATAGATATTGACAAAAAAAGGCCGTTGGTGCAAAGGGAGATCCAGAAACCGGGNTTNCNCGNNAAAACCCGGTTTNCAAGCAGTCGCCCNATTCGGCCATCGCGGTTACCATTGCGCCACCTTCGCCGCCGCCCACANCACGCTTTTTTAGGNAAACTNCATATGAAAATCCTTTGGCATTATCTCAGCCCGCTGCGCAAGTGGGTGCTGCTATCCCTNGTGCTGGCCGGGGCGGCGCAGATCCTNGANCTGGTCGATCCGCTCATCCTCGGCCGCATCATCGACGACTACGCGCTGAACCCGACCGGCATGNCGGAAGATGAACTGGTGCGCGGNGTGCTCGGCTGGCTGGGCATNGCCATCGCCGTGGCNCTCGTGGCGCGGCTGTTCAAGACGCTGCAGGACTACGTTCTGACNTACGTCGTGCAGTCGTCGGGGANGCAGCTATTNAACGACGGCATGCGCCAGACGCTGCGCCTGACNTACCAGGAATACGAGGACAGCAGCAGCGGNGAGACGGTCAGCTTGCTCCAGAAGGTGCGCAACGACGTCGANCGNTTCATCAACGCCACGGTCAACATTCTGTTNTCNACCATCGTGGGCATGGGNTTTCTCATCTGGTACGCCNTCACCAAGAGCTGGCTGCTCATCCCGGTGTTTGTCATCGGCGTATTGGTGCTGGGCGGGCTGACCGGCNTGCTNAGCCAGAAGATCCGCACCACGCAACGGGCCATCGTGCGCGAGACGCGCCGCATGTATGGCACGATGACCGAATCGCTGCGCAACATAGAGCTCGTCAAGAGCCTGGGCCTCACCTTTCCCGAGATCCGCCGCCTGCAGGGGTACACCAAACAGATCTTCGACCTGGAAATGGAGAAAGTGCGGCGCGTGCGGTCGCTATCCTATATCCAGGGAGCGATCATTAACGTCCTGAAGCAGTCGATCCTCTTCATCCTGTTGTGGCTCATCTTCCGCGAAGTGCTGTCGGCCGGCGAGCTGGTCTCGTTGCAGGTGATCATCAACACCATCTTCGGCCCCTTGCAGCAGATAGGCGGCTACATCCTGCAATACCGCGAGGCCGAGGCGTCGCTGCAACTGTTCGACCAGCTGATGCAGAAGCCGATCGAGCGGCGGCCGGACGATCCGACCGAGATCGGCGAGCTGGAGAGCTTGCGCTTCGAGAACGTCGTCTTCCGCCATCGCACTGCCACCGAGAATGCCATTGACGGCATCTCTTTCAGCGCCGGGTTGGGCGATACAATCGCATTCGTCGGGCCGTCTGGCTCCGGCAAGTCGACGCTGGTGAAGCTGCTGGTCGGCCTCTACCAGCCCGTCGAGGGCACGGTCTACATCGACGAGGTGCCGGTCAACGAACTGCGCTACAACCGCGTGCGGCGGCAGATTGGCTTTGTGACGCAGGACCCGCAACTGTTCTCCGGCAGCATCCGCGAGAACCTGCAATTTGTGAAACCCGACGCCACTGAAGAGGAGATGTTGGCCGTGTTGCAGAAGGCGTCGGCCACGGGCATCCTGGAACGGGCGGCCGACGGACTCGACACGCGATTGGGCGAAGGCGGAATGCGGCTTTCGGGCGGCGAGCGCCAGCGCATCTCCATCGCCCGCGCCCTGCTACGCGACCCGCGCCTGCTCATCTTCGATGAGGCGACCTCGGCCCTGGACTCGCTGACCGAGCAGGATATCACGGCCGTTATCCGTGACATCTCCGCCAGCGACCGCAGCATCGTCATCCTGATCGCCCACCGCCTCAGCACCATTGCCCACGCCGACACCATCTTCGTCCTGGAGCGAGGGCGCGTCGTGGAGACGGGTACGCACGAGGAACTGCTGGAGCGGCTTGGGCTGTATTATGCGATGTGGCGGCAGCAGATTGGGGAGCGGGATTTGAACGAGATCAATCCCGATGGACTGCGCCAACCTGATAAAAACTTCGTTGGACAACTGGATGAGACTCTTAGGGAGTGAGAGCCCTGACGGTTCAGGGTCATGACGCACACAATGATAACCGTGCTAAAATCAATCCAGTAAATGCCCAACGATTTTAACGCTGAAGGGAAAGAGCATGACAACAATAGATTTGCGCGAACAGCTTCACAAGCAAATTGACCGTTTGCCGGATGAGATCGTCGAACAAATCGCCGACTTCACGCTATTTGTCATGACCAGGCGTCAAGCAGTATCAAGCTATGAGGAATGGGATCTTGACCAGTGGCAAAAATTCGCATTAGATCAATTTTTTCGCGATCCAGATGAAGTTGAATACACCTTGAAAGATGCTAAGCGAATTTATAGGCCATGAAGCCGGGTGACATTGTACTCATCCGGTGTCCTCAAACTGACTTATAGACGGGCAAGTTGCGCCCGTCTTTGGTCGTGGCCATCACGCCTGGCCAGCACGCTGATATCGTATTGGTACTCATTTCCTCGCGTATTTATCAAGCGATCCCGGAATTTGACGAAATAATGGAAGCCAGTGACGAGGACTTCGAAGCAACCGGTCTAAAGGTTCGCTCTATTGTCCGTTTGGCTTGCATAGCGACTGTAGAGTCTTCCATTGTCACTGGTCAACTTGGCGTCATTTCTGACGAACGATTGCAGCGAATTAGAAGTCGTCTAGCACATTGGTTAAAAGGTTAGAAGACGAAGGTACCACTCTTCAAGCATTAGAAGTGGTACCTTTGTTAAGAACAGCAAGTGATTTTGGATAGGGCCAGGCCGGCAAAAGGGTCCTATAGCGTAATCACCTGATCCGGCATATTCCCCGCCAGCGCCGTGTAGAGGTCGGGGAAGCAGCCGACTTGCACCCCGCCGACCGTATCCACCACGTGACACTCGCCCGGCTCCGTGCGGCCGATGCCGTCGGCGTCGCACCAGCGCGGCTCGCCCGCAGCCAACCCGCGCTCCAGCGCGCACATGTCGCACATCATCAGCAGCATCCCGCGCTCGGCGGCGACTTTCGCCAGCCGCTCGCCGATGGGATCGCCCTGGCGCAGGACGAAGGTGTTGTCATCGAAGAAGAACATGCCGACGACGTCGACGCCGTGAGTGCCGGCCTCGAGTTGGGGCAGGATCATGCGACCGAGCTTGTAGCTGGCGGCGCGGGGACTGGTGAAAACATACGCAACTTTCATATCGATCTCCCTTTGTGGTTATGGTAAAGCGTTATATCCATCATACCGGAGTTGCCGATAGTGCCCAAATCCCAAAAGGTGGCACAATTGGGCGGACATGTCCGCAGCACACGACGAAGCCCTCGTCTTTTACCACCTGCCCAAGTCGGCGGGAACAACCCTCAACCGCATTCTCAGGCACAACTACCGCCCCGATGAAATGGCCGAGAGCGGCCCCAACATGCAGGAATTTCTCGCCGACCTAATGAGCTGGCCCGCCGAGCGGCTGGCCGCCATTCGATTTTTGCAAGGTCACTTCCCCTTTGGCGTGCACGAGCGCTTGCCGAAACCGGCGCGATGGTTCACCATTCTGCGCGATCCGGTCGACCGCGTACTCTCCCAGTACTATCACATCAAACGNGACCCGGATTATTTCCTCCACCANCATATTCACGAGCAAGACATGTCGCTGCCGCAATTTCTCGATAGCGGCATTCCGCTGTTGTTGAACGATGGGCAGGTGCGCCTGATGTCCGGGGTCTATAGCGGCGCGAATATGGGGGAAGTNACGGAGGATATGCTGGCTACGGCCATCGCCAATCTNCGNTCCTGCGCCGTCGTGGGCCTGACCGAGGAATTCGATCTGTCGCTTGTCCTGCTGCAACGGGCGTTTGGCTGGCGGTTCATCGGCTACAGGCCGGTCAACGTCGGGCACAACCGGCCGCCGNCAGAGGCGGTNAGCGCCGAGACGATCGCCGCCATCCGGCGGTACAACCGCCTGGACGCGNTNCTCTACGAAGAGGGNCGGCGGTTGCTGGCCCAGCAAGNGGCCANNGCCGGCCGTTCGCTCGGCTGGCGGCTCATGAACCTGAACCTGCAGAAGAAAATACCCGACAGGTGGATCCACCACCTGCCGGGCCTTTATTAGCCGGGTTAGCGTCGCACCATCGGCAGGAAGACGCGGTTCTCTGTCCGGATGCCGCTCAGGTAGAGCGTGACNCTCGTCTCGCGCAGCACCTCGCCNCNNNGGCCGAGCAGNTCGGCGCGGACGACCACCGCGCCCTGGCCGCCGGCGGTCTTGACGAAATTGGCTTTGANCTGGCCNTCTTTGTTGGTTGCGCCCTCGAANANCTCGCCGCCGTTGATCTTGCCCTGGTCNCCCTTGTCATCACTGACGCTGAGGCGCACGGTCTCGCCCGCGGCCGGCTCGCCGTACAGGTCGCGCACAGTGACGGTCAGCGCNGACTGNTTGGCGTTGCTCANGTCGATGGGCGCGGCGGTCAGTTGGATGTCGGCCGCCGTCGCCTCGGCCATCACTATCGTCGTCTCGGCTGTGTGGCCGCCCTCGGCCAGCGCGCTCAGCGTGGCCGTGCCCGGCGTCGTCCCCGCGGTGAAGATGATCCGCAGCCGGCCGTCCTCGTACATCCCGGTCGGCAGTTCATATGTGCCGCCGGTCACGGTCANCTCGCCGTTGAACGGGCCGGAGTAGCCGACGATTTGACCGAGGTCGTCGTAGAGATTTAGGGTCAGTTCAACCGTGTCCGTGCCGTTGGGCCGGATTGGGCCGACCTGCCGGTTGTCGAACTCGATGGCCGCCACCGGCCGGAAGAGGGCCACCCGGGCTGCGGCCGAGGCGGTCATCGTCCCTTCCCAGACCTCGGTGAGGGTCATGACCACCTCGCNCGTTTCGCCCAGCGCCTGGTCGCTCAGATTGCGCCCGGCGTAGGTGTACAANCCAGTCGTCGCCCCCGGCCCAATGCAGACGCCGGAGTTAATGTAGGGCGAATTGACCCACCAGCCGTCCGGCGCGGTNAAGTCGACGGCGTAGCAATGNTCNACATTATCCNGGTTCGTNGCCGAGAAACCGACATAGGCGCCAGAGGCGTAGAACCCTTCAGTGTAATCCGGGGAAGCGGCCACGACGAGGGGCTGGAAGTTGAAAGGCACCGGATCGGAGCGCCGGAAGTCGACGCCGCCGATTTTTCCTTCAACCCACAGATAGGCCGCGCCGACGGCCGGCGGGGTGATCATCTCAGACCCAAAGCGCCCGTCGCCCGCCGCGCCGTCGCCATGGGCTCCGTNGTCGTAGAGGGTGAATCCATTGCCCAGCGTCAGACCGGCCGGCGTCTGCAGCCAGCCCTGCACGGTCCTGCCGTCGGTCGCCCGGCCCAGATCGAGCACGAAGCGATGGGCGCTCTTATAGGGCAGCGTGTGGTTGCCGGGGCTGGAGGCGTTCAGATCGGTGGCGGCCAGGGCATTGAATGAGAAAGTCCCGCTGCCGCTCGGGCCGACGGCGACGACAGCCTTGTAGACGCCGCTCTCGCCGTTGGTGTTCACCTGCACAAACTGGACCATGTTGTCGCCCGGCTTGTTGTTGACAGTCAGACATTTGACGTTGGCGGTGTCGGCGCAGNTGACGGCCGCGCCGCCCGGCCGGGTGACGATCATCGGCGCGAACGTGCCGCTATAGCCGGTCTGCATGAAGATAACGCTCTCGATGAGCGGGTCGACCTCAACCTCGTAGGTTTTCGTGGGCTGTGGCGGGGCGGGGGTGAACTTGTAACCCATGCCGGTGGACGCGCCGTTGACGTCGTTGTTACTGACGACGACGTTGCCAGCCGTCGAGAGAATGTAATCTTTAATCAGGCTGATCTCCGCCCCGGCGGCATCGTTGCGAACCTTGCCGTATTGAAAACGAATCTCGCCCGTCTTGTAGTTGAGCCACGCCTGGTAAGCGCGGTAATCGAAGTCGAAGCCGCCCGGGCTGGGGTCGTAATCGGCCGTGCCCTGGGTGGAGATGATAACCCATTCGAANCCAAAATTAGCCGTGTAGACGTGGACTTGCGGGCCGGTTGGATTGGTATCAGGCGATTCCCCTGTCAGATTGGGGCCGGGCTGAATGAAGCGCCACTGCAAATCCCGCTCCAGAATGTTCAGATATTGCCAGCCGAAACTGGGGCAGAATTGCGGTTGTGTCAGGCAGGGATTCATGCGAATGAACCCATCTTCGTAGACATCCACTGTGGTTGTCTCGTTGCCGAAGAATGGGAATGGGTTAGCCATTTGCACGCGAACGGGGAAATCGGTATAGAGTTGCCCTGCGTCCTGGCCCAGCGACTCGGCCGGGAACCACTGGTACTCCCACGGCTCCAGCCGGTCCCAGCGATAGGTGAAGACATTGCTGACGTAATCGCTCCATTTGCCCGCGCCGGCGGTGTGGCTGAGTTGGGCGCGGACCATGTCCACGGCATTGGCCAGCTGGTCGGGGGCCACGTAGATGAACTGGCCGCCGCTGAGCAGCGCGGTCAGCATGTAGGGCACGATGCCGCTGGATTGCGAGCCGTCGGCGGCCACGCCCAGGTAGGTGCGCTCCTGGCCGGTCACATCGCTCTGCTTGCGGGCGGGCGAGCCGCAGCCGCCGAGCAAGACGATGGACGCGCGCAGGCGCTGGTTGTTGAGCCGCTGGCGCAGGGTTTCCGGTTGGAGCACATCGAAGCTGTCGCCGTCGGTATAGAGCCATGCCTGGCCATCGAACTTGCCGGTGATGGCCTGCGACAGCGCGCCGAGGCCAGGCACGGGGCAGCCGGTGTTGGCCCCGTTGGCGGTGATACCGTTGACGGCGGGCATGATCGTGTTNGCGAAGAATTTNCCCTCGATCAGTGTATTGATGGCTGGGCTGCCATCGTTAAAGGTGTAGATGTTGAACTCCGTGCCCTGCGGGGCAGGGGCCAGGTCGTTGACCTGCTCGCCGATGATGGTTTTGACGGTGTTGATCTTCGACGCGGCGGCCATACTGCTGCTGTTGTCAACGACCATCGTCACCTGGTCCCACCAACGGTAGTTGAGTGGCGGGACGGCGTTGGCAGTCAGTGGGACAGTATGCAGTGAGTCAGTTCCCGGTGCGTCAGCGACTGGGGTTGGCGGATTGTCCGACTGACCTGCCGCTCGACCGGCCGGCGCCGGCGGCAGGCTGGCCAGGGTGACGTTGACGTTTTGCACGATGGTGGCGGCGGTCGCCGCGTCGGTCGGCAGGGACAGGTTGCGCCACACTTCCAGGAAGCGGCGCATGTCGCACTGGGCGTTACCCTGGAAGGCGGCGTTTGTGTAAATGCGCTGGATGGCGGCGTGGCCGTGGCTGACCGTATCCTGGCCGTCGTTGGTCGTGTCNTGGAAGTCCCACAGCAGGGCGGCCACAGCCCCCTCGTCGGTATCGGCCGCGGTCACGGCGCGCATGTTCTCCAGATCGACCGTCGGGCCACTGGGATCGACGTAGAAGTTAAGCGCGTTCCCGCCGGGCATGAGCGACCTCGCGACNGCCTGGTAGTAGTCGGGATACCCCTCGCCGAAGGCCAGCCGCGTGGCGTTCGGGCCGGCGTTGACGCCGGGCAGCGAGTGCGCTCCACCGGGATTCTGGTTGCAACTGAACTGGTGGTCGGCGAAATGACCCCATTCGTGGATGATGACTGAATCATCCCATTCATCAGTGCTCGAAGGATCATCGGCGATCACCATGGCCGTGCGATCATCGCTGTAGAACGATCCGGTGCGGCCCGNGCCACCCTGCCAGAATACAGTTACCGAGCGATCCATCACCGGCGAATTGGTGGTGTTATTGTTCCAGAACCGCCACGCCCAAAACAACGAATCAGCGATATTGAACACCGATGCCTGGGTCTGGTTCAATTTATAGACGGACAGATCAAAATCGACGTCGCCGCCTTCTGAGTCGATGATGTTGGAATCCCAGCAGTAAAGTTCCTGATCATCGACGTTTTTGATGCTGGCGATGAGATTGTTGCCATCGCGTACCTCGGCGCAGACGCGGAAATAGAGCTCNAGTTCGTCGTTGAGAAAGCCGTCATCGTCGCAGAAGTTAAANTTGAAGTTACCGTTGGCGTCAGTGACGGTATGGCCGTAGGAATCGTCGGAGACATTGTCCTCTTCGCGCATCTCCACCANAATGTGGTGGACCGGTACGGCCGAGCCCAACTGGTTCTGGTAGCCACCCGTGTAGAGCGGCGGCGTTCCCGGCGGCAGGCCAGGTTCGGGCACGATTGAGGTCGTGGGCAAGCGGTTCTCCCGGGTGAGGATGCCGTGGACGTTGAAGCAGCCGTCGGCCGCGCGCTCGCCGGTTCCAGCCAGGTGTGACTTNTCGATCGTGCGTTTGGCGCTTGGCGGCGTGTAGACAGGTGTTCGCGGGTCGAGGGTCGTAACGGCCGGGTNNTCCTCGCGCACGTTGAAGAACAGCACGCCCAGCGCTGCCAGTGAGGTCGCCCGATTGGGGAAGTAGTAGGCCTTGGCGCTGATCTGGTAAATTGCATTGCCGTCGAAGCGGGCCTGGCGGGTGATGGTCACACTCTGGCCCGCGGCCACGGGGCCGAGCGTCTCCTCGGCCGGGCCGCCGAGCAACTCGCCGCCGTCGGGCAATTCCCACGCGACGTAGACATTCGGCGCGGCGCGCAACGGCCGGGCAGTGAGGGTCAGGGTGACGNTNNCGCCNGGNGNGGGNGCGGCGTCGGCCGNNANNGNNACNTCNATNCCGTTGTANGNGCCNCCGGCGCGATCGATGAGGGTGGAAGAAGCTTGAGCCGCCGCCGGCGCGGAGCGGATGGAGAAGGACAGGATGGATGCCGCGACGAGCATCACCACGAACCACAGGAAAGGCGCGAATCTTTTCATTATTCCTCCGCCAGTGCGGTACCGCGTACGCTATTCAGTTGGCTCGTCCCAGGAGGGGAAATACTAACAGGATCACGGATCAGAATCAAGTGGGGAGGGGGAATGCAACAAATTCTGCTCGCTTTTTACGGATATTGGCGGCGATCCATCGCGATCGCAGGGGCTATCGCAATCAAATTTCTCTATTGGTGGCGATCAGGATACCGATAGCGGGATCGACTTCCTCCGCTCGCTCACCTTGGTCACCGGCGGGCACTCCCACGCTTCCGGCGGCGTTTCGCGGCGCAGGTCCTTCAGCTTGGGCAGGATGCCGCAGGCGAAGCAATGGTGACGGCAATCGACGCGGGTCTCGTGTTGCCGGCTCATCAGGTAGTCACCGGTCAGGAAGCGGCGCGTCACGGCCACGTCGATGTGCTCCCACGGGAAAACCTCGTCGATTGGTCGCTTGCGATGGGTGTAGAAAGCCGGGTCTAGCCCTTCCTCGGCCATCGCCTCGTACCAGGCGTCCTGCCGGAAGTGGTCATACCAGGCGTCGAACTTGGCCCCCTTGCGCCAGGCGCGCTCCACCACCTCGGCCAGTCGCCGGTCGCCGCGGGTCAGGATACCCTCGAAGACCGACTCGTCGGGGTCATTCCAGCGCAGCTTCATGCCCGGCTGCTTGAACTCACGGCTCAGGTAGCGCAGCTTCTCGCGGATGTCGTCCATCTGGCCCATCGGCTCCCACTGGAAGGGGGTGTGGGGCTTGGGGATGAAGGTGCTGACGCCGACGTTGACGGCCGCCTTNTTGTTGTGGAAGCGCCGCCCCTCGGCCAGCACCTGCCGCGACAGGTCAACGATGGCCGCCACATCCGCCATCTCTTCCATTGGGTGGCCGATCATGAAGTAGAGCTTGATCGTGCGCCAATCGCGGCGGTAGATCTCGCGCGCCGTCTCCAGCAGTTCCTCATGGGTGACGTACTTGTTGATGACGTTGCGCATCTTCTCCGTGGCCGCCTCAGGGGCCAGCGTGAAGCCGGTATGGCGGCCATCACCCAGGTTGTCCATCAGTTGCGTGCTGACCGTCTCGATTCGCAGCGAGGGCAAGGAGATATTCAGCCCCAGGTGGCCAAAGCGCGCGCCGATCTGCCGGGTCAATTCCAGTACATTCGTATAGTCGCTCGACGAGAGCGACATCAGGGCGATCTCCTCGTAGCCGGTCTTGGCCAGGATCGCCTCCATTGCCGCCAGCACTTCCTCGACCGGCCGCTCGCGCACCGGCCGGGTGACCATGCCCGCGTGGCAGAAGCGACAGCCGCGGGTGCAGCCGCGCATGATCTCTATCGGCGCGCGATTGTGGACGGTCTCGACGAAGGGCACGATGANATCGGTGACCGGCGGCGGCAGGACGGGGACGATGGCTTTCAGCACTTTGGGCGGCGCCTCGGGGACGTTGGGCGTGATGGCGGCGACTGTGCCGTCGGCATGGTAGCTGACGTCATAGAAGCGCGGCACATAGCAGCCGCCGATCTGGGCCACGTGGCGCAGTTGCGTCTCGCGATCGAGGTGGGCGGCGGCGCGCATCGTGCCGATGATCTCCAGCAGCACCTCTTCCCCCTCGCCGATGACGAAGACGTCGATGAACGGGGCCATTGGCTCCGGGTTATAGCAGGCGTGGCCGCCGGCGACGACCAGCGGGTGGCTCGCGTCGCGGTCGGCCGCGCGCACCGGCATCCCGGCCAGATCGAGGAGGTTCAGCGCGTTGGTGAAAAGTTGCTCGTAGGGCAGGGTCATGGCCAGCAGGTCGAAGTCGCGGATGGGGCGCTTCGTCTCCAGCGAGAAGAGGGGGATACCGCGCTCGCGCATGGCCGCTTCCATGTCGTCCCACGGGCAGAAGACGCGCTCGGCCAGCAGGTTGCGGTGCTTGTTGATAATGTCGTAGTGGATCATCCAGCCCAGGTTGGACATGCCGATGTCGTAGATATCGGGGAAGGCCATGGCCACGCGGTAGCCGGTGNCNTCCCAGTCCTTGACGACCTGGTTTAGCTCGCCGCCGGTGTANCGGCCGGGCTTGGCGACGCGGGGGAGGATGCGGTCGAGTTGTTGTTCTATTTGTTGTGGGGTCATGAGCAATGCCTCACGAAGAATCTAGCGCAAAGGAGCGGTGGGTGCAAAGTATCTAATATGGATGCGTGCGACTATGTAANACGTGTCTGTTGGATGATAAGGACAAGAACTTCANCCATGCATGGGAATCCACTCCATAACCAGGCAATTTTATTCCGAACTAAATCTTAAGTAATTGACGCGTTGTCGGCGGGTGGTATAATAGTAGTATGAAAGTGAAGACATCTATCACCCTTTCTGAAGAGCTGCTGGAGCAAATCGACCTTCTACCCGCGCCGCATCAGAACCGATCTGCTTTCCTGGAAACCGCTGCTTGGGCTTACATCGAGCAACTTCGGCAGGAACAACAAGCTGCCCGTGATCTGGAAATTCTCAATCGTCGCGCCGACTATCTCAACGCTGAGGTGGCCGATGCGCTGCAGTACCAATCTCCCCTATGAAACGCGGTGATCTATACAGAGTTTCCGGACCGCCGGGAGGTGACCCTAAAAGATTCCGAATCTTTGTCGTCGTTAGCCGCCCTACGTTGATAGCTTCCCGCTTTTCAACGGTCATTTGCGCGCCGGTTTATTCGGTACATGACGGCCTATCTACACAAGTGCCGGTGGATATTGAGGAAGGATTGACGCATGCAAGCAGTATCCACTGCGACGCGTTGATGAGTTTGCCCAAGACCTCATTGACGCAGTATATCGGTACGTTGTCNCCTGAGAAGTTACTGGCCCTGAATGACGCTTTGCGAGTAGCGCTCGATCTGGATTGAGGATTAATTTGCCATTACGGGACGTCAGTCACGATGGTAAACAGTTGCCACCAATTTCGATAGCGCAGTTATAATTCGCCCTCGAGGCTCNGCACCATCACATCATACCCTCCTCAAATTCAACAAGGATGGTAAATAAAGAATGGCGTTTATCANCACGATCCCCGAAGACGAGGCTCAGGCCGGCGTCAAGCAGCTTTACGACCAAAACCGCGAAGGGATGGGTTATGTGCCCAACTATGTCAAGGCCTTCAGCCACCGGCCGGATGTGATGGCGGCGTGGGGGCAATTGTTGGGCAGCATCAAGGCCAATATGGACCTGAGACGGTANGAGCTGGTCACGCTGGCCGCGGCCCGCGCCCTGAAGAGCTCCTACTGCATGCTGGCCCATGGTTCTGTCCTGCTGAAAAAACTATACACGCCCGAACAATTGGAACTAATCGCCCGCGATTACCGGACGGCCGGTCTGACCGCGGCCGAGGTGGCGATGATGGCCTATGCCGAGCAGATCGCCCGCGACGCGACNGCGATCTCGCAAGAGGACATCGACACACTGCGCGACCACGGGTTCTCCGATCCCGAGATATTTGACATCGCCNCCACNGCCACGGCGCGCTGCTTCTTCAGCAAGACGCTCGACGCGCTGGGGGCGCAGGCGGACGAACTTTATCTGGGTCTGGAAGACGGCTTGCGCGAGACGCTTATCGTTGGCCGGCCGATCGATGGGCAGGTTTAGCTCAGCAGCCTGTTCTGCCAGGCGGATTGGCCTCCCGGCCGGGAAGGCCANAANCAGCCCAAAGGAGCAAGTTATGGATCTTGGTGCATTTTCAGTCAGTTTGTCGGTCAAGGACATCNAAGCTTCCCGAAACTTCTACGAGAAGCTCGGCTTCCGGGTGATGGGGGGCGACCAGTCGCAAAATTGGCTCATTCTGAACAATGGCGATNCNGTGATCGGCCTGTTCCAGGGCATGTTCGAGGGGAATCTGCTGACCTTTAATCCCGGATGGAACCAACAAGCCGAAAAGGTAGAGAGGTTCACAGACGTGCGCGAGCTGCAAAGGGAGTTGAAGGCTCAGGGAATCGGCTTGACAACAGAGGCGGATGAGACCACGACCGGCCCGGCGCACTTCATCGTCATCGATCCTGACGGCAATACGATTCTGGTCGACCAACACGTCTAAGCATCCAGGCGCAGTTTTGATTGCAGGATGGCGGCCGTATTTTTCTCTCTTGCTTTTTATGGTATTCTGTTCGCACCCTATCGCGGCATTTCCGCTTCCCATGAAGCGTCGTTGAACATCACATCTACCATAGCAAAGCGAGGAAAACATGGGTCATCAGCATCACCATCCGCGAAAGAAGCCGGTTCGTCACGAGCATCCCAGTTCCGAACATGACGAGAGTTCCCCCAAGCCGGGCCAGCCGCAGATAGAGTACGAGCGGCGACTGACATCCCGCGACCAGCTCTCGGCCATGCGCGCGCTCAAGGATCTGGANCATGTCGGCNATAAGGAGCGCAAGCGCCGGCAGGAACGCAGCCTCGACCTGGGGTTGGAAGCGGCCAAGTCGGTTCAGGACCGCCGCATATCGCTCTTCGTGCGCGGCGACCAGCCGCAATTTGCCGGGATCAACACATTTGCCCATACACCGTATTGCGAGAACATCCGGGAGGTGGGNCAGTATGACGTAGCNTTCGTCGGCGCGCNGCTCGATACCGGCACGACTTATCGCACCGGCACGCGCTTNGGCCCGCAGGGCGTGCGGCGCATCTCGGCCGCCTATGACTCCTACAGCCCCGACATGGGGCTGGACCTGCGCGAGCAGTTGAAGATNTGCGACGCCGGGGATATTTTCNTCATCCCCGCCAACCTGGAGAAGTCGTTCGACCAGATCGATCTGGCNGTCTCCTTCCTGCACGAGAACGGCGTCTTTCCGATCATATGCGGCGGCGACCACTCCATTGGCTATCCCGACTTGCGCGGTACGGCCCCTTACATCGACGGCACCGTTGGCATCATCCATTTCGACCGCCACATCGACACGCTCGACCGGGACATGGACGAGCGCATGCACACCACGCCGTGGTTCCATGCTACCAACATCCCCAACTGCCCGCCGTCGAACCTGGTGCAGGTCGGCATCGGCGGCTGGATCGGCAATCGGGGCGGGGTCAAGGTAGCCCGCGAGCGCAATACGACCGTCATCTCGGTCTTCGACGTGGACGAGTGGGGCATCGATGAGTGCATCGACATCGCTCTGGAGCAGGCCTGGAAGGGCGCCAAGGCGGTATTCCTGTCGTTTGACATCGACGTGGTTGACCCCGGCTTCGCGCCCGGAACCGGCACGCCGGAACCAGGCGGCCTGCTGCCCCGCGAGGCGCTGCGCGCCGTGTGGTGCGTGGCCCGCGAGGGGCTCTGCGGGCTGGAAGTGGTCGAGATCGCGCCGCCGTATGACGTCGCTGACATCACGTCCCACCTCGGCGCGCGAATCATGATGGACGTGCTGGGTACGCTGGTTCAGCACGGGCATCTGGGTAGCCTGCCCGGCGCATCCGGGTAAAATCCTCGCTCCGCGAGAGGAATCTTATGCAAGAGAGGCGGCGATGAATGAAGCACCGAACAACCCCGATCCGGTCGATAATTATATCGCCGCCTTTCCCGCTGACGTCCAGCCTATCCTGCGACAAATTCGCGCCATCATCCGCGCGGCCGCGCCGGACGCTGAGGAAACGATCAAGTACAACATGCCCGCCTACGTGCTGGACGGTTTTCTCGTCTCCTTTGCCGCCTACAAGAAGCACATCGGCCTCTATCCCGCGCCGAGCGGCGACGAGGCGTTCAATGCCCGGCTGGCCCCCTATCGCGCCGAGCGGAGCACTGTGCGCTTGCCGCTCAATCAACCCATCCCGTATGACCTGATCGCTGAGATCGTCAGCCTTCGGGTCGCGGAGCATCGGAAGCGGTAACGTGTAATTATCATGACGTCCTGGCGATCGCGCGCTTCAACGCCTGCCTCAGGATGCTTGTTGTGGTTGTTGCTGTTTGGCGTGCTGGTTTCCTGCCTGTGCCCGACGGCCACGTTTATCGGCGGGTTTGCCGCCACGCTGCAAGCCGACGCCGTGGCCGGTATCGTTGATGACTACCTGTGCCCCGCCGGCAGCGCGGGCGAGATCGTGACCTATCAGATCATCCCGCGCCGCAACGCGACTGATTACGAGATGCAATGCGTCGCGCCCGGCGGCGAGGTTGTCCGCGCGCCTAACCCGGATTACGCCTTTTACTGGGTGGGCGCTCTGGCCGTCGCGGCTGTTCTCGCGGCCGGACTTNTGGCNNTGTTGCTGGCGGTGCCCATCCGCGTATGGCTCGGCCGTCGAAAGGACAANCTCCCCGCTTGAACAGCAATTCGCGGGANANATTTATATCCCCGGTCTATTGATTCACCCCCCGATCGCCATAGTATACTGCNCTCGATACGTTACCTCTCCCCCGCCACAGTGGCCCCGTNGCCCAGGGTAACAACAATCCAATACGCATTGGCTCTNAAGTGNTTATTCGAAGGGTTCGCTAACTATTACCCGTTGCAAAGNNCTGANCGNNGGGCGATGNAACTACTTGCTCAACCGAGNNGTNACTCGNCCACCNGNCAGNNCTGGGCANNGNTAANGTNAATNGAGCNTNTTCNATAATNGCTTAATAGAGCCNTCAAGAGGGGAATGAAATCATGGATACTCCGGTCACGNGGGTAGAAAAATATGCTCGATTACTGCTGCTNTCCTTTATCATGATCGTCAGCCTGCTCTGGANCGCTCCTGGTCTGTCGGCCGCCCAGGGCGAGCCCTNGAGCCCGTTCGAGGCGGGTGGCGAACTCCAGGCTGAAGCGGCNCAGATGACTTACACGAAAAGGGTGATCGACAACAAAGTCCACCAGACCCATGTCGCTATTCCGGCCGATNTGGATGGCGACGGCGACCTGGACGTGGTGTCGACCAACTACAAATATCACGCCGTGTACTGGCATCAGAACAACGGGAACAACACCTTCACGCGTCAGGTGCTNGATGCGAATCTGAAAGGGGCCTACCCGGCCAGTGTCGGCGACGTCGACCGCGATGGCGACACCGACGTGATGGCCGCCGGCTATTTGGCTGATACGTTTGTCTGGTATCANAATAATGGGCGCGGGACATTCACCCGCCGCGTCATCGACTCGAACGCCAACGGCGCTCACTCGATCGTCATGGGCGANGTGGACGGCGACCGGGACAATGACTTNATCACTTCGAGCCAGGACGCNAACACCATCGCCTGGTATGAGAACGTNGGCTCGAACAAGTTCCAGAAGCGAGTCATCGATACGTCAGCGATAAAAGCCAAGCGGGCGGAGATGGCCGACATCGACGGCGACGGCGATCAGGATATCGTNTCGGCCAGTTTCAAGAGCCACGAGATCGCCTGGTATGAGAACGATGGCCGCCAGCGGTTCACCAAGCGGGTGNTCACCAGGANGGCCAAAGGCGCCTATTTCGTTTCTCCGGCGGATGTGGACCGGGATGGTGACGTCGATCTGTTCACCGCCAGCCGCCGGAACAACACCATCGCCTGGTATCGCAACGATGGCGGCGGACGCTTCGCCTACTTCGCGATCGACACCAAGGCTATGGGCGCGCGCACGGTCATCGCCGTTGACATGGATCGCGACGGCGATATGGACGCGCTGGCGGCCAGCGTCGATGACGATACCATTGCCTGGCATCGCAATGACGGCCGTGGGAACTTCACCAAGCAGGTGGTTGACCGGAACGCGAATGGGGCTTATTTTGCCTTGGGTATCGACATGAATCGCGACGGGCGAATGGACGTGGTTTCCGCCAGCAAAGTGGACAATACAATCGCCCTCCACCTTCAAAACTGAGCGAAGCAGACGAATACGAGTANCCAGAGGGCCGTGGAAGGATTATCCCCCACGGCCCTTTTCTTTAGTGTCTGTGGGGAGCGAGCACTCTATGAGGCTGTATTCGCTGCGCGAAATGCCCTTCATTCCGCTAAACACTACCCTGACATTCTCTTCACAATTCCTGAACCTTCTTGCCCTATAAAACAGATACCGGGCGATGACAAGACCCCGGACNAAATTGACATCAACCGGCACGATCCGGGATAGGAGCAAGAATATGATCAAGAAGAAATTTATCATTTTATTGGGAGGGCTAATGGCCCTCTTGGCGCNGGCGGGTTGCGGCTCTGAAGNAACTGCAACGNCCGGAGCGACAAGTGGTGTAGCCGCGCTGAACGGCGCGGAAACCATTTCCATTGATGATGCAAGTGNCGAAGNGAGCGTCGAAGTCGATGGGGCCGCCACGGCCGAGCCGGCGAGNGCCGCNACNGCCCTGGCAGAATCGGAAGCNGCCAATCAGGCTNCGNTNGCNCCCTCCGTCGACACNGCCGGAGCGGTGGCCATCGCGCTGAACGGCGACTCAATCGCCGCCGCAGGCGACGGTGTGACGGTCNGTGGNGCGACGGCGACCATTACTGCCGCCGGGACCTATAGACTGAGCGGCACGCTCGGCGACGGGCAAATTATCGTCGACACTACTGACGAACTACCGGTGCAGATTATCCTGAATGGCGTCGATATCCGTAGCTCGACCAGCGCGCCAATGGCATTCATGGATGCCGCGCAGGTGGTGGTCGTGCTGGCGGACAACACAGCCAACTATATTGAGGACGCGGCGGCCTATACCTTTCTGGACGCGGCCGAAGAGGAGCCCAGCGCGGCGATTTTCAGCAACGATGATCTGGTGCTGACCGGCGGTGGATCTCTGACGGTGACGGCCAATTACAACGACGCGATCTCCAGTGATGACAGCATCACCATCACTGGCGGTAACATAGCCGTCACGGCCGTCGATGACGGCATTCGCGGCAAAGACTTTCTACTTATCCAGGGCGGCGCGCTCGTGGTTGAGGCCGGGGGCGACGGGTTGAAATCCGACAATGAGGACGACGCCGNACTCGGGTACGTTGCCATCGAGGACGGCGCGTTTAACGTGACGGCCGGCGGCGACGCGATCCAGGCCTGGACGGACGTGATGGTGACCGGCGGCCAATTTGCGCTCGTGGCCGGCGGCGGCAGCGCGGCCCAGATCGGCGAAGACGACTCGGCCAAGGGGATCAAGGGCGGGGTGAATGTGCTCATCGACGGCGGGGAGTTCGCCATCGACTCGGCGGACGACGCCATCCACGCCAACGACAACGTCACGATCAACGGCGGTACGTTTGTGCTGTCCACCGGCGATGACGGCGTCCATGCCGACGCCACGGTTACGATCAACGGCGGCGATATCACCATCCCCCACTCCTATGAAGGGATCGAGAGCGCTGTGATCACGCTCAACGACGGGAATATCCATGTCGTGGCCTCCGATGACGGGATCAACGTCGCCGGCGGTGTCGATGGATCGGGTATGATGCCCGGGCCGGGCCGCGNCGGGCGCGGCGGTCCGGGTGGNATGCCCGGCGGCGAGGCCGTCACCTATGCNGGCGATTATTACCTCTACATCAACGGCGGGACGACCGTCGTCGACGCGGCCGGGGACGGCATCGACGTCAACGGGGCGATCGAGATGAGCGGCGGCGTCGTATTGGTCAACGGGCCGACGGAGCAGATGAACGGCGCGCTGGACTATGACGCCACATTCCATATATCTGGCGGTTACTTGGTCGCCGTGGGCAGCGCGGGTATGGTCCAGGCCCCCGGCGTGGCCTCGACGCAGAAATCGGTGCTGGTCAACCTGANCGAGACGTTGCCGGCCGGCACTCTGGTGAATATCCAGAACGAGGCCGGACAGAGCTTACTGACCTTCGCCCCGTCCAAGGCGTTTCAATCGATNGTCTTCTCGTCGCCTGACCTCGCCGATGGTGAGTACGCGCTCTACTACGGNGGCAGCGTCGATGGATCGAATATCGANGGCTTNTTCACCGATGGAGCATATTCGCCGGGCACGGAGTATGCTTNCTTCACCGTGTCCGACGTGACGACAATGCTNGGTCAGGGTGGATTCAGATAATCTTCTCCGGCTGAACAATAGACAAATCCATTGATGAGCCTCGCCGTCGCTATCTTTAGCCGGAGAGGCTTTTCGCATTTATAACTAAAGGTGTATTGGCAATGGGCCAACCGGCTGCTACGATGACTCCAGCGCTTTTCAATAAGTACGTCGATTGGAGACAAATGATGAAAGCTCTGGTCTTGTATGATTCCCAATTTGGCAACACCGAGAAGATCGCCCAGGCCATCGGCGACGCGCTGGCGGTGGGAG
>JAACJX010000496.1 GCA_014237545.1 Ardenticatenia bacterium
CGCCAGCGCGCGTCCTGGCCGAAGGTCATCAGCCGGTTCATCAGGTCATAGCGGCCGGCGATGCGGGCGAACATGTCCTGCACGTAGTCGGCGCGTTCTTGTCCTTGTAGGTATGCCATAGTCGTCTGTCCGTTCCTTCGCGAAAACGGATTGTAGTAGTATTTAGACCTGGATGCCACCGCGAAGCGGAGGAATGGAACGCGGATGACACGGATTTCACTGATTATCGCAGATAAAAAATTACGCTTGCGGCCGGCTAAGGGAATTTTGCTGCGGGAAGGGACAGACGGCCCACACCACAATCGGCTCTTATATCCGTGTTCATCCGCGTCATCAGTGTTCTATTATTATGTATGCCCTTGCCCTGCAGGGGAATGGCATGGCAAGGGCATATAGAAAATAGACCGTCTAATTTTGAAATGAGTTCTGGCGAAGGTGTCACAAAACGAGGCGCAGCGGTGTTTAGAAGATCGGATGATAAAACATCAATGGAGCACCTGGATATGACGTTGCTCAGCGATAGCCGGCTTCTGGAGCGCATGGCCCAGGGCGACACGACATCGTTCGACGTCCTGTTCTATCGCCACTACGACCGCGTCTACGGCCTGCTGTTCCGGCTGATGGGCGAACGGGGCGAGGCCGAAGATCTGGCGCAAGAAGTCTTTGTCCGGCTTCATGCCCGCGGCCGGAGCGCTCGATCCGTCCTGCCGGACGAAAACGTGGGCGGGTGGCTGTATCGGGTGGCGATGAACCTGGGCTACAACGCCTTGCGCGCCCGGTCGCGCCGTTGGGCGCGCGCCACCCATCTGGTGCCTGCGCCGGATGCGGGCGTGGAATCGCAGGTTGACGACCGCGCCGAACGGGCCAGGGTCCGCGCCGCGCTGGCCCGCCTGCCGGAGCGCCAGGCCTTGCTGTTGCTGCTGCGGCAGAAGAACGTCAGCTATACCGAGTGCGCCGCCATTTGCGAAGTGTCGCCGGGGTCGGTTGGCACGCTTTTGGCTCGCGGCGCCGCGGCTTTCCGGCGCGAATATCTGGCCCTGGCCGGCGAGGAGGAAGGAAGAGAATGAACGACGAAGAGCATTTGGCCGAAACACTGGAGCAACTTTCCGTCCTGGCCCCTGGGCCGGCCGAGGCTCCGCCATCGCCGGCCGTAGCCCTGGCCCAATTAAAACAACGTGTGAATCCGGCGCAATCGACCGCGCCGCGCAAAAGGAGTCTGAATATCATGAACAATCGACGTTTTGCTGCCGCCGGATTGGCCCTGGTGGCGATCGTAGCCTTATTGTTGACCTTTCCCACTGTGCGCGCGGCGGCCGGGGAATTTCTCGGCCTGTTCCGCGTGCAGCAGTTCGCCCCGATCTCCGTTTCGCCGCAACAAATGGCGCTCCTGGAGCGATTGGGCGAAGAGGGGCTGGCGCCGGGCGAGTTCGTGGTCACCCGAGAGATAGGCGAGCCGGAGACGGTTGATTCGCCTGAGGTGGCCGCGACCGTGGCCGGCTTCGCCCCGAAGACACTGCCCAACCGGGGCGAGTTGATGCGCACCTATGTGATGCGGGGCGGCGCGGGTCACCTCGTCGTCGACCTGGCCGGCGCGCGGGCCATCGTGGAGGCGGCCGGGGCCGACCCGCTGCTGCTGCCCGACAGCCTCGACGGGGCGCGGGTGGACGTGACGGTGCATGACAGCGTCGGACAACTCTATGACAATGGCATACTCCTGATCCAGTCGCCCAGCCCGGACGTGAACTACCCGGCCGACGTCAACCCGACGCTGCTGGGTGAGGCGCTGTTGCAAGTGCTGGGCATGGAACCGGCCGAAGCGCAGCGCATCGCCCAGAGTATCGACTGGACCAGCACCATGCTGCTGCCCATTCCCCAGGATTTGGGGACGTATCGGGAAGTGATCGTCAACGGCGTTAGCGGCGTGCTGCTGGAGCCGTTCGATGCCGACGCCGAGGCGGCGGTTGTCTGGCAGCAGGACGGCATGGTTTACATGATGCGATCGGGCCGGATGAGCGTCGATGAGCTGCTGGCGCATGCCAACACCGTGCGGTAAGTGTCGCCGCAGGCGGATGTAATCGAAAGCAAAGCAATCTGATCCGCAGATTTCGCAGATTTCGCAGATTGAAGAATTAATCTGCAAAATCTGCGTCATCTGCGGATTAAAGTCTTTTGTGTAACAATCCGCCATATTAGGCAAGACACCATGAGTGATCTGGTAATCGACACGCTCGGCCTGCGCAAAGAGTTTGGCTCCAAGGTGGCCGTGGCCGATCTGACACTGGATGTGCGCGCCGGCGAGGTGTTTGGCTTCCTCGGCCCCAACGGCGCGGGGAAAACTACCTCGATCAAGATGCTGCTCAGCCTGACCAAGCCCACGGCCGGCGAGGCGACCCTGCTCGGCCGCCCGTTGGGCGACCTGGGGGCGCGGGCCAAGATCNGCTATCTGCCGGAGCACTTNCGCTTCCACGAATGGCTGCGCGCNGANGAGTTCCTCAANCTCCACGGCGAGCTGTACGGCATGGATCGGGCGGCGCGCGGGGCGGCCGTGCCCCGCCTGCTCAAGCTGGTGGGGCTGGAGGACCGGGCGGCGACCAAGCTCGGCGCGTTCTCCAAGGGCATGTTGCAGCGTATCGGCTTGGCCCAGGCACTCCTGAACGACCCCAAGCTCGTCTTTCTGGACGAGCCGACGTCCGGCCTTGACCCCATCGGCCGGCGCGTGGTGCGCGATATCATCAACGANCTGCGCGAGCGGGGCATGGCCGTGTTTCTCAACTCCCACTTCCTGAGCGAAGTGGAAAAGACGTGNGACCGCGTGGCCTTCATTCGCAGCGGCCGGATCCTGCAAACGTCGTCGCTCATGGAGTTCGAGGAAGAGGCGATGCANGTGGTGGTGCGCGTNGGCCAGCCGACGCCGGAGCTGCTGACCGGCCTGGCCCGCTTCGGCCGCGANGTGACGCAGGANCCGGGCGACGGCCGCATTCACCTGGTNCTGGCCGATGAGNCCCAACTGCCCGCNCTGGCCGCCTGGATCGTCCAGAGCGGCAACACCCTCTACGAACTCACGCCAACCCACCTTTCGCTGGAAGATCGCTTCCTCAAGNTCGTCGGCGAGGANATGGACGAGTAANNATGCCAATTTTCGTCATTGCCCGGCTGACCATCCGCGAGGCCCAACGGCGGCGCTTNNTATGGGTGGCGCTNTTCATGGGCGTCGCCTTTTTGCTGCTCTTNGGNATCGCNTTCCACTTCATCCGNCTGGACATCGAGCGCCAGGTCAATTCGCCCGAGGATCTCACGTTCGTCTCCGTGTTCCTGCTGACGGCCGGCCTGTATGCCGTCAATCTGCTGACCAACGTCGTGGCCGTGCTGGTGTCNGTGGCNACGATCTCCGGCGANATCGAGTCNCACACGATCGANGCGATNGTCACCAAGCCGCTGCCGCGCTGGCANGTNGTNGTCGGCAAGTGGCTGGGCTACGCNGNGCTGGTGCTGCTCTATNTNGNCTTNCTNGTCGGCGGGCTGATGCTGATCGTCTACCTGCGGTCCGGCTTCTACATGCAAAATATCGCCCTGGGCGTGGGGATGATGGCGCTGGCGGCGTTGCTCGTCCTGACCGTCAGCATTGCCGGCGGCACGCGCCTGTCGACGATCGCCAACGGCGTGCTGACGTTCATGCTGTTCGGCATCGCCTTCCTGGGCGGGTTGGTGGAGCAGGTCGGCGCGCTGCTACGCAACCAGGCGGCGGTCAACGCCGGCATCATCAGCAGCCTGATCATGCCGGCCGACTCGCTGTGGAAAAAGGCCACCGCCTACTTCCAGCAGGGCCAGGGCCGGAACCCCTTCGAACTGGGGCCTTTCACGGCCATCACCGAGCCAAGCTCGCTCATGGTCGTCTACGCGGTCATCTACCTTGTCGCCCTGCTGGCCCTGGCGCTGTGGAGCTTTTCGCGGCGCGATCTGTGAGATCGGTGTAGAAAAAACGGCCGCTATCTTGCTGGAAAGCCTGAACCCTTGTTCGAATCTGTCCTGATCACCCAACCGGTCTCATACAAGGTAGCCGTTGACCAGGTCGACGGGCAACTATTCGTTTCCATCTGCTCCCTTGTTACCGATTGAAAAAGAAAATCCCAACTGGCTGAGTCTTCGCCCCAGGCAAAATCGTTTTTCGCGGCAATGTGCCATGAATACTCCACTGGATCAAACGGAGCCGTGCATGGTCTCTCTAGTTTAAACGTGGGCACCGGTGAAAAGTAGACATAGCACCAATCCCTGCAGATTGATAACATGTATTCAATGCTGCCCGCGATCGCGCTCCCTTCGAAGGTTAACTCTGGCCGGGTAAGCGTACTCCCNTCGGGGGGAGACAGAAGGGTGGGTGCGGGTAGTCTTACGCCGTTTGAGCCCGTCTTGAATTGCCAGATATCCGACCAAATCATGCCATCTTCATTGTTGTCTTGATAATATCCAACACGCCAATAGTATAGTGTCGCCGGTTTTAGGTTTCTCCAAACTTGAAACTGGGTTTCTTCCTCGTAAAGTCTTGCGTAAGTGCAGTCAATCGAGTTCGGATTGGTGCTGTATCCCAGGCAGGCGGTTAGCCTGCGGCTCTCGTTGCTGTACGGCATACCCCACCTAAAAGTCGGTATCAAGGTATTAAGCACAGCGCCATTCGGTGGATAGAGCGGCGTTGGTTGATCGTATACTGATATAAGGGTGGTAAATGGCAGATAGATGGTACCCGACGCGGCCGTCGAATCTTCGAGGCCATTGCCGTTGTGAGTTCCGGAGAAAGTAGCCCCGGTCGCCGCCACCCCAGCCGCAAATAGCAACGCGAAAACAACGAAACTAACGGAGAGAAGCCTTTTCATGGTAAGCCCCCGAAAACTGGACAGTAAAGCGAAGCGGTAATTTGAATTATAAGGGCTGCCTCAGGGGCGTCAACATCTTGGAAAATGGAATTCGGGTAGCTCCCGGCCAGAACCGATTGGATAGCAGCGGCGATGTTGCTCCAGACGATGGAGGCGAGTCACCTTATTTGCAGTACTACAGTAGATAGATACCACTGCGGAATGGTTCGCCCGGAAGCCAAGACGCCAGGACACATAATGCCTCTATGTATCCTGACGTCAATTTCTTATCGCTTGCGGCGAGAGTTGGATTAACCCAACTTTCTGACCGGGATCCAGATCTCGCTGCGGTAGGTGGGCGAATCCATGTCCTGGCTCTCGTGCCACAGGATTTCCGGCCCGGCCACGGCCTCATAGCCTGACGACGGAAACCACTCCGAATAAATGCGGCCCCAGACGTTCTGCAGCGTCTGCGGGAACGGGCCGGCGGCCGCAAACACGGCCCACGTCAGCGGCGGCACGTCGAGCCGCGCCAGGCCGGGCGGCGCGGCCGGCGAATTTGTCGCCACGCCGATGTAGTGGTCCAACTCGCCGCCGTCCAGCCGCCCTTCGGAGAAGTTGGTCGAGGCGCTGATCATTCCGCGCGGCTCGACGTTGGACAGCCCCTTCAGCGTCGCGATCAACGCCTCGTCCAGCTCGCTCGCCATCGCGGCGATGTGGGGATTCACGCCCTCGTAGATGAGCGGCACGCGCCGCATCAGCCCGACGATGGCAAATCCTTCCTTTTC
>JAACJX010000293.1 GCA_014237545.1 Ardenticatenia bacterium
ACGGCCTCATCGCCAGATGCAAACCGCCCCGCGTTATTAATCACTACTGTCATCTTATCGGGCAACTGTTCAGAAGTTGTTAAGGTTGATTAGGAATATTGTTAATTCCGCGCGGCCATTCACGGAACCAGACCGAAATAAATTTCGTCTTTCTCCATACGGATGGCAAAACCCGGCCAACTCACGCATACAGGTTGGCGCATATGAGTTGGTTTGAAGATTGCCAGATTTGGCCGTCCGAATAACAGATGGAGGTACTGATGATCAGAAAGTACGGTTTGATGCTCTCGCTGGGCCTGTTGGTCTCGCTGCTGGCGGCTGCTTGCACCCCGGGCGGCGCGCCGACGGAGACCACATCGCCCGCGACGGACATTGCCCTGACGCTGCCGCCCGCGCCGACGGATGCGCCGGCCGAGGCAGCCACCGACACCCCCGCGACGGAGCCGGCAGCCACCGCGGAAGCGACGGCCGCTTCGCCCGTCACGGCGGACGATTTCATCGCCACGCTCCAGGAAGCAGTCGCCGTGCGCGACTTCGCGACCCTGCAAGGTCTGATGGCCGACCCGTTCACGGTGGGCTACTGGCTGTCGGAGGGCGTGTCCTACACCCCGGCCGAGGCGGCGGCATTCCTGGAGAGCAATGTTTTGCCCGAGGGCGCGCAGATCGTGTGGGCCGATCCCGACATGGACTTGGCCCCCATGCTCCAGGGCCAGCCCCCGGCTTCATTCCTGGGGCCGGACAAGGAAGTGGCGGCGGCGGTGCTGAGTTACGGCTGGGGTGAGGACGCCTCAGCCGAGGCCATCCACTTCATCGCCCGCCAACCCGACGGCACGTTCCGCTGGGAGTTGATGCTCTATTCCGGTTTCGGGTTTATGGGCCTGCCGACGGACGTTGAAGCTGTGGTCATCAACGCCGACGAGGCGACGTTCTACAGCGGCCCCGGCGATACCTACGATCCGGTGGCGACTGTCTTCGGCGGCATGACCTACCCGGTGACCGGCGCCAGCCAGGATCAGATGTGGTGGCGCCTGCGATGCTACGATGACAACAATGAGTTGATCCCGCAGTGCTGGGTGTCGGCCGACCCGGCGGTATCCGCGCCCTCCACGCTCCCCTAACTCGCAGGTAGAACAAAAGCGCCGCGCCCTCTTGACACANNGNCNCGGGNGCTGGTTCNCNCATTCTATAGGTACTNCGCNGACTTGCCGCTGCTCTGCATCAGGAACCACGCCTGGCTGTCGAACAGCGGGCCGTCGCCATCCAGCAGGTAGCGGCGCGGGATGTAGCGGCCGTCGCTCTGCAGGATGTGGCTCTTGGCCGTATCGCGCAGGCAAACGGCCAGGATATTCTCGACAATGTGGCTCTGCATCGTCGGGTCCTCGATCGGGAAGAGCACCTCTACCCGACGGTCTAGGTTGCGCGGCATCAGGTCGGCGCTGCCCATGTAGAGGGCCGGCGCGCCGTCGTTGTGAAAGTAGTAGATGCGGGAATGCTCCAGGAAGCGGCCGACGATGCTCATCACCTGGATATTCTCGCTCACGCCCGGGATGCCCGGCCGNAGCCCGCAGATGCCGCGCACGATGAGATCGATCTTCACCCCCGCCTGTGAGGCCTTGTAGAGNTTGCGGATCAATTCGCCGTCGACCAGCGAATTGCACTTGAAGATGATCCGTCCCTTGGAACCAAGTTCCGTTTCCCGCTGGATGTATTCCAGCAACCGGGGACGGATCGTCATGGGAGCGACCAGGAATTTGCGGAACTCCTCCTGCCGCGAGTAGCCGGTCAGGAAGTTGAACAGATCGCTGGCGTCATCGGCCATGACCTCGTCGTGGGTCATGAAGCCGATNTCGGTNTAGAGNCGCGCCGTCGCGCTGTTGTAGTTNCCGCTNGANAGATGAACGTAGCGGCGAATGCCGTCCCGCTCGCGGCGCACGATGAGCGTCACCTTNCAGTGCGTCTTCAAGCCGATCAACCCGTAGGCGACNTGGACGCCCACGCCTTCCAGTTCTTGCGCCCAGTGGATGTTGGTCTCCTCGTCGAACCGAGCCTTCAGTTCCACGACGGCCGCCACCTGCTTGTTGTTGAGCCGGGCTTTTTTCAGAGCCTGCAGGACGGGCGGGTTGGATCCGACGCGATACAGCGTCGTCTTGATGGCCAGCACGTCGGGGTCGTCGGCCGCGGCCTCCAGCANGTTGACCACCGGCGAGAAGCTCTCATACGGATGGTGGAGCAGCACGTCCCGCTGGCGCAACACGCTGAAGATGCTGCCNCGGACGTTTTGCAGCGCCGGCGGCGTCTGCGGCGTGAAAGGCCTGTCCTTCAGGTCAGGCCGGTCTACGCGGTGCACCTCCCACAGGCTGCTCAAGCCGAGCGGGCCGTTGGTGGTGTAAACGTCGTAAGGATCGACCTCCAGATTCGATTCCAGGATGGCGCGCACCTCCGGCGTCATGCTCTCGTCGATCTCCAGCCGCACGACCGTGCCAAAGTGGCGCTGCCGCAGGTTATCTTCCATCATGAGCAGCAAGTCGTCGGCCTCTTCCTCCTGCAGTTCCATGTCGCTGTTGCGCGTCACGCGGAACGGGTAGGCGGCGACGATCTCCATGCCGGGGAAGAGCCGATCGAGGTTGGCGGCGATGACTTCCTCCGACCAGACAAACTTATGCACCGTCGGGGTCGAGAGCTGGTCAGGGTCAAAGCGCTTCAACGGCACCANCCGCGAGAGCGGTGGGGGCACCTTCACGCGCGCAAAACGGAGATCGCCCGTCTTTGGGTCGCGCACCTGCACCGCCAGATTGAGGCTCAGGTTCGAGATGTGGGGAAACGGCCGGCTGGGGTCAGAGGCAAACGGCGTCAGCACCGGGAATATCTCCCGCTCAAAGTAGACGCGCAGCTTGTTGCGCTGCGATTTGCTCAACTCATCATAGCGCAAGACGTGGATGTTGGTCTCGGATAGCTGGGTGTGAAGCTGGTCGCGCCAAATCGAGTTGGCTTCGGCGAAGAGTTGCGTCAGCGTGCGATGGATGTTGGCCAATTGCTCGCGTGGCAAAAGGCCATCGGACGAGGTCGTCGTCAGACCCAGCTTGAACTGCTGCTTGAGACCGGAGACGCGCACCATGAAGAACTCATCCATGTTGCTGTGGAAGATGGCCAGAAACTTGACCCGCTCCAGCAACGGATGTTCCGACTGCGTCTCGTGCAATACGCGGCGATTGAATTCGATACTGCTCAATTCCCGGTTGATATAGAGGCTCGGGTCCCTTAAATTTACGGCCGGTTGCTTGGCGGCCGACTTGGAATTTGGCGACTTGCGCGTTTCCTGTATGGGTTCCAACTTTGTCGTCTCCACCATCTCGCCTCCGGGGCTCTTACCATTAGCACGGCCGTGGAAAGTGCGTTACTCTTTCGCGTAATGCGTAAATTCATATTATACATCGTTCTTTTTACGTTGGTAATCAGCGGCTGCGCGCCGGCCGCAATGGAGAGCGTCGCCGTTCCAGTTGATATCCAGGACCCGCCCACGCCCCCGATCACATCCGACCCTAACACGACGCTGCCCACACCCGCGAGCAGTATCGGCGGGGCATTGCCCACGCCGACGCTGGCCGGCGGCCCTCGCCCGGCCGATGAGCCGCTTCCCCTGGCCACGACGGAAAGCGCCATCGGGCAGCCCCCTCCCCCGCCCACGGCCACAACCGACCCGGGAGTCGCGGCGCAGTACTCGCTCTCGGCCGCGCCGGGTGTCCCGGAGGGGATGATTGCCGCCGCGCAAGCCATCGCCGCCAACAACCGGCAGTTGTTCCAATGGGTCGAAGGGAGCGACACGGCCGACGTCGTGCTGACCATTAACGACGGCGC
>JAACJX010000532.1 GCA_014237545.1 Ardenticatenia bacterium
CGTATGGCGCTTTTGCCTCGGGCCAGGGCGCGGAGCATCTGGCCGCGCTGGCCGGGGCTGGCGTGACCCACCTGCATCTGTTGCCCAGCTTCGACATCGCCACGATCAACGAGGACGCCGCCGCGCGCGTGGAACCCAATCCGGCTGAGCTGTCGGCCCTGCCACCTGACTCAGAGGANCAGCANGCNATCATCGCCGAAATNCGCGACCANGACGGNTTCAANTGGGGCTACGANCCNCTGCACTACAACGNNCCNGAGGGNAGCTACAGCACCGACCCCGACGGCCCGGCCCGCATCCTNGAGTANCGCCAGATGGTGCAGGCGCTCAACGCCATGGGGCTGCGCGTCGTGGCCGANGTGGTCTATAACCACACCAACGCCAGCNGCCAGAATGACAACTCCGTGCTCGACAAGATCGTCCCCGGCTACTACCATCGCCTCAGCCCNGCCGGGCGCGTCGAGACCTCGACNTGCTGCCAGAACACCGCCACCGANCACGCCATGATGCGCAAGCTGATGGTCGACTCGGTGCGCCTGTGGGCCGAGCAGTACGGCATCGNCGCCTTCCGCTTCGACCTGATGGGCCACCACATGAAGGACGACATNCTGGCCGTCCGCGCCGCGCTGGACGAGATCGATCCGTCGATCTACGTCTACGGCGAGGGCTGGGACTTCGGCGAGGTGGCCGCCAACGCCCGCGGCGTCAACGCCACTCAGGCCAACATGGCCGGCACCGGCATNGGCGTGTTCAACGACCGGCTNCGCGACTCGGCCCGCGGCGGCAGCCCGTTCGGCGGCCAGCAGGAGCAGGGCTTCATCACCGGCCTCTACGTCGCCCCGAACGAGATCGACCAGGGCACGGACGAGGAGCAACTGGCGCGGCTGCTGCTCTTTGCCGACCGCGTGCGCGTGGGCCTGGCCGGCAACCTGGCCGGCTACGAGTTCACCGGCGCGTCGGGTGAGACGGTGACCGGCGCCGACATCGACTACAATGGCTCACCCGCCGGCTACACCGCCGACCCACAGGAAAACATCGTCTACGTCTCCAAGCACGACAACGAGACGCTGTTCGACGCTATCCAGTACAAGGCCCCGGCCGACGTCGATTTGACCGGCCGCGTGCGCATGCAGAACCTGGGCAACAGCCTCGTCATGCTCAGCCAGGGCGTGCCTTTCTTCCAGGCCGGCGACGACCTGCTGCGCTCCAAGTCGCTCGACCGCAACTCCTANAACTCCGGCGACTGGTTCAATGCCATCGNCTGGAGCGGCGGGTCAACCAACTGGGGGCGNGGCTTGCCNCCCGCGGCCGACAACGAGTCCATGTGGCCGGTGATGGCCCCGCTGCTGGCCAACCCCGATCTNGCTCCCGGACCNGAGCACATCGCCGCCGCGTCGGCCCACTTCCGCGAGATGGCCCAAATCCGGGCCAGTTCGCCGCTCTTCCGCCTGCGCACGGCCGAGGACGTGCAGGCGCGGCTCCGCTTCCTGAACACTGGCCCCGACCAGATCCCCGGTGTCATCGTCATGGACCTGTCGGACACGGCAGGCGAGAACCTCGACCCGGAGTATGATCGCATCGTCGTGGTGTTCAACGCTGACGACAACGAACTGGTCATCACCGCCGCCGATCTGGCCGGACGAGAGATGGCCCTCCACCCGGTGCTGGCCGCATCGGCCGACCCGGTTGTGACCGGCGCGACGTGGGACAGCGCCACGGGTGAGCTGACCGTGCCGGGCCGGACGACGGCCGTCTTCGTACAGCCCGAGGGCACCGAACCCGCGGCCACGCCGACGCCGGAGCCGACGGCCACCGCCACCCCCGAGCCGACTGTGGAGCCGACGGCCGAGCCGACGTCCACGCCNGCCCCGNCGGCGACGGCCGTCCCGGTGGCCGTGGCCACCGCGGAAGCCCAGCCCACGCCGGAAGTAGAAGCGACCGCGGAAACCATCGCCGCCGAACCGCCGGCCCCCGCCAGCGGCCGGAGCGAGATAACGGCCGTCGCCCTGCTNGTAATCGTCGGCGCGGTCGGCGCCGCGGCCGGGATCATCGCCTGGCTGCGCGGCCGGAAGGAAGAGTAGGAAGAGAATCCACAGATTGCACAGATTTCACCGATGATGACTTATCGGTGAAATCTGTGTAATCTGCTATTGAACCGCTTCAGCAAGAGCCACTGCGCCCCACAGCGGCGCGTCGTCGCCNAGCATGGCCGGAACGATGTCGAAAGNCACTTCCGGCAGGGCGGTNNCGCGGGCTGCCCGCCGNACCTCGNCCCACCACGCCTCGCCCGCCTTCGTCACGCCGCCGCCGAGGACGAACCGCTGCGGGTTGATCAAGTTGGCCGCATTGCCNATGCCCACCCCCAGCGCCCACGCGCCNCGCATGAGGATCGCCCGCGCCACTTCATCCCCAGCCTCGGCCAGTTCTGCTACGTCCCTCCCGGTCACNCGCGCGACTGCTCCCCCTCTCCCCTGCTCCCTNNCTCCCCTTCTCCTCTTCTCCCCTTCATAATCNNCCGCNATATANGGCCCCGACGCCAGCCGCTCCACGCAGCCGCGCTTGCCGCACAGGCAGAGCGGCCCATTCGGGTCCACGACCGTGTGGCCGATCTCGCCCGCCATGCCCTCATGGCCGCGCCACGGCCGCCCGCCCAGCACCCAGCCGCCGCCGACGCCGGTGCTGACCGTGACGTACATCAGGTCGTCCATCCCGCGCCCGGCCCCGAAGCGGTGTTCGCCCAATGCAGCGACGTTGGCGTCGTTGTCCACGGCCACGAATGTGCCGAATATCGCTTGCAGTCGCTCTCGCAGCGGAAAGCTTTCCCAACCGGCCACATGATGCGACAGCCGGACAGTGCCCGTAGCAAAATCAACCGGGCCACCGAAGCTGACGCCTACGGCCGCCGGAGCGCGCCCGGCCAGCATCTCCCGCGCCAGGCGCAGCATCGCCGCCAGTTCGTAGGTCGCGTTGGCGTCGCCAGGCGTGAACTCGCGGCGCAGGTCGAGCCACTGCGGCCGTTCGCTTTTCAATGCAGCGCGGTCGATGACGGCCGCGCTTAGCTTCGTCCCGCCGAAGTCGAGGGCCAGGATCAAATCGTTCATGGAGAGAATGATAGCAGACTGTTGGATGAGAGTGCGCAAGTGAACAGTAACCAGTAAAACTGTTGGTCAGTAGTGTGGGCGTGACAGTTGATTGTGAGCGGCGGTTCGTAGTTGATCGCCGCCTACCCA
>JAACJX010000127.1 GCA_014237545.1 Ardenticatenia bacterium
TGGCAACGTCATTGGCCATGAATTAGTCCCCAATAGGCCGCGAAGAGAAGACGGTCAGAAAGTTCGCCCAAGCGGTCATTCGATTTGGAAATTGATTCTACCGAAATAGAGTGAACTCGCAACGAAATAGCAAGGCGAACCGGTGATGTTTCCCGGGGAACAATCCGGCTGCTGTTTCCCGGGAAACATTCGCGGTTGGCAACCTCCGCCATTCTTGATACCATGCAATGGATGGCCGATTCCACTCCCGTTTGCGACTACGAAGGCTCCGATTACCGCGCTCGCTTCTGGGAAAATCAGGGGCGCGACTACGAAGATCAGGTTGAGCGCGTCGCCCTGCGCCGACTGATGCCGCCCGCTGGCCGCACGCTGCTCGACGTCGGCGCGGGCTTTGGCCGCCTGGCCGACGAATACCGCGGCTACGAGCGCGTGGTCCTATTCGACTACTCACGCTCCCTGTTGCGTGAGGCCCAGGAACGCCTGCGCGACGATCCGCGCTACCTCTACGTGGCCGGTAACTGGTACACCCTGCCGTTCGTCGCCGGGCTGTTCGACACGCTGGTGCAGGTGCGCACCCTCCACCACGCCGCCGACGCGCCGGCCCTGTTCGACGAGCTGGCCCGCGTCGCCCGGCCGCAAGGGAGCTACGTCCTCGAGTTCGCCAGCAAGCGCAACCTCAAGGCCATGCTCCGCTACGGCCTCGGCCGCCAGGTCTGGTCGCCCTATGACCGCGAGCCGGTGGAGTTCGTGGCCCTCAACTTCGACTTCCACCCGGACTGGATCCGCGACCGACTGCGCGAGAGCGGCTTTATGCCGGGTCAGACACTGACGACGTCCCATTTTCGCTTTGCGCCGCTCAAGCGCGTCGTGCCCACCGGCTGGCTGGTGGCCCTCGACCGCGCCATCCAGGGCACAGGCGCATGGTGGCAACTGACGCCCAGCGTCTTCGTCCTCAGCCATTTGCACAAACCCGGCGCGGCCGNNGCCGAAAATGCCTTCTTCGCCTGTCCCGCCTGCCGGACGCCTCTNGGCGAGCCGGCAAATGACCTGTTAGTCTGCGNCAATACGGCGTGCGGCCGCCGCTGGCACGTCGAGGATGGCTTGTATGACTTCAAGGAGCCCGTCTGATCGCCATATCGCCCGCGGCTGGCTGGCGCTGCCGGTGGCCGCGGCCGCCGGCGCGCTGGGCCTGACCGTCGCCCTGCGTCGCCTCTTTCGCCGCCCCGTGCCGCCACCCAGCGGCCGCTTGACCATCGCCGGCTTGGAAGAGCCGGTCGAGATCATCCGCGACNCGTGGGGCGTGCCCCATATCTACGCCGCCAACGACCACGACCTCTTCTTCGCCCAGGGGTTTGCCCACGCCCAGGACCGCCTCTTCCAGATGGACCTGAACCGCCGGCTCGGCCTGGGTCGTCTGGCGGAGGTCACCGGGCCGCTGGGCGTGCCGCTGGACAAGTTCGCGCGCTACATGGATTGGCCGCGCGCGGCTCGCTCGCAGGCAGCGGGAACCGACCCGGACACAGTGACGGTCATCGACGCTTACTGCGCCGGCGTCAACACCTACATCGCCACGCAACCCCTGCCGGCCGAGTTCAAGGTGCTGGCCTACCGCCCCGAACCGTGGGACGCGACGGCCATGAGCGCCTGGTCGACGGTGCTGGCCTGGGGGCTATCGTGCAACTGGGAGACAGAACTGTTGCGGGCGTGGCTGCTGGACGAGCTTGGGCCGCAGCGCGCCGCCGACCTGACGCCTGTCTACGCCGCCAACTACGCCACGACCATCCCCGACGAGCAGGTCGGGCGGCGGCTGGCCGAGGCGCTGTTGGGCGCGTTCCGCGAGACGCTGGCCCACGGGCCGGTCGGCGCGCCGCTCTTCGGCCACGGGCTGGGCAGCAACAACTGGGTCGTTAGCGGGTCGCGCACGGCCAGCGGGCGGCCGCATCTGGCCAACGATCCCCACTTGCCGCCGGTCTTCCCCACCATCTGGTACGCCAACCACCTCCACTGCCAAGCGCCCCACGGCGGCGCATACCATGTGACCGGCTTCACGATGCCCGGCGTGCCCGGCATTATCATCGGCCACAACGAGCATTGCGCCTGGGGGCTGACCAACGCCTTCCCCGACGTGCAGGACGTCTACATCGAGCGCTTCCATCCCGAAGACCCGACCCGCTACTACCNGGACGGCGAGTGGCGCGACGCCACCGTGGAAGAACAGGTGATCAAGGTCAGGGGCCTGCGCGACATCNCCATCACTGTCCGCTCGACCGGCCACGGCCCCGTCTTCACCGACATGTTGCCNGATGCCCATGCTGACCTGTCCTACAACTGGACGCTCTTCCACAGNGGTAACCACCTNCGCTCGGTGCTGGCCAGCAACCGGGCCGCCGACTGGCCCACNTTTCGTGANAGCCTGCGNCACTGGTCGTTCCCCAGCCAGAATGTCGTCTACGCCGGCACCGACGGCACGATCGCCTTTATGATGCCCGGCCTGGTACCCAAGCGCGTCAAGGNAGATGGCCTGTCGCCCGTCCCCGGCTGGCAGAGCGAATTCGGCTGGAACGNCTTCATCCCGTTCGATGAGCTGCCATGTTATGTCAATCCGGATTGCGGCTACATCGCCACGGCCAACAACTGCATGGCCGGCGACAGCTATCCCCACTTGCTGACCGGCGAATGGCTGCCCGACTACCGCGTCCGGCGCATCCGCGAGCGATTGGCCGAAAAGCCCCAATTAACCCTCGACGACCACCGNCACATCCAGAACGAGACNGTGTCGCTCATGGCCCGGCGCTTCCTGGCCGCGGCCCTGCCCATCGCCCGNNCATGGCCTGATCATATTGAGCCGGCCGTTCGCGACGCNCTGGCGGGGCTGTCNGCCTGGGAGGGNGACATGGGCNTCGACAGCNTCCCGGCCACGCTCTATTTCGGCTGGCTGGTTCACTTTACCCGCGCCGCCGTNGCCCAGGCNATNGGCGAAGGGCGGGCCAGCGCGTTAATGGCNCGGGGCGACCGCGTCGGCTTCCCGTTNATGCCGTTTTACGAGATCGGCTTNGAGCTGGCGTTGCGCTGGTTGGAGGGCGACCGNCCGGCGTGGATCGCCGATGTGTCGCCCCTGTTGCCGGCCGCGCTGCAACAGACGGTGGGCGTATTGCGTCGCGACTTCGGCGACGACCCGGCCGGCTGGGCCTGGGGGCGGGTCCACCACGTGACGTTCGAGCACGAGATGGCGCGGCTGCCGGGCATCGGCCGTCTGTGGAAGCCGGTCACCATCCCCGCCGGCGGCGACGGCTACACCATCAACCAGAGCGACACGACGCCCCATTTCCCGCCCGACCCCTCGACCGTCATCGCCAGTTGCCGGCTCATCGTCGANGTCGGCGCGTGGGACAACAGCGTGGCGGCGCTGCCCGGCGGGCAGTCGGGCCACCCCGCCAGCCCCCATTACCAGGACCGCATCGCCGAATGGCAGGCTGGCCGCTACTTCCCGCTGCTCTTCTCGCGCGACAAGGTTCTGGCCGCGGCCCAGGGGACATGGGTGCTGGCGCCGGGAGGAAAATCCGCCGATTACGCCGATCACGCCGATTAAAGAGTCGAAGCAGCGAAGATCCGCGTCAATCCGTGTCATCCGCGTTCCATTTCCCCAANAGCCTGACAGTTACGCGCAATCGCGAGTTGCGCTACAATTCCCTTCCTAATGAGCAAGCACACTTTTTTGCGCATCGTCCGCGCCATTGCCCGCGCGGTGTTGGCCGTCATCGCCCGCATCGAGATCATCGGTAATGTCGATTATCAGACCGGCGGATACATCATCGCCGCCAATCACGTCGGCCGCCTGGAAGCGTTCCTGGTCATCCTGCTGGCCGACCGCGATGACATCGTCCTGATTCTGGCCGAGAAGTACAAGAAATACGCCTTCTGGCGCTACGTCGCCAAAAAAGTTGACGGCATCTGGGTCAACCGTTTCGACGCCGACTTCGCCGCGCTGCGGGCCGTGCTCAAGCGGCTCGAGGCGGGGGACGTAATCGCCGTCGCACCCGAAGGCACGCGCAGCCCCACGGCCACGCTAATGCCCGGNAAACCNGGCGCGGTCTATCTGGCGGCCAAGTCCGGCCTGCCGCTGATCCCCATCGGCATCGTCGGCACCGAGGACAAGGTCGTCAAGTACCGGCTAAAGCGGCTGAAGAAACTTGATATAACTGTCCGGGTTAGCGAACCTTACACCCTGCCNCCCATGCCCCGCGCCGGGCGCGACGAATGGCTGCAGGCGCAGACCGACGACCTGATGTGCCGCATCGCCGCCCTGCTGCCGGCCGACCACCGCGGCGTCTACGCCGACCATCCCCGCTTGCTCGAAATCCTGCGCGAGAACGGCAGCCCGTTCCCTGAGGACCAGCCGCTTCTGGCAGCGGGTGCTGACCGCTGACGCCTAGCCGCCGGCGACAGACGACGGACCACAGCGCCACTGACTTACTGACCTGCTGGATACTGGATACCGCTTACTGCCCTACGCCAGTAAATGGCGTATCATAGCCCCATGCGAATCGCCATGATCGGCCCCTTCGGGCTGCACCCCAAGCAGACGATGCGCAGCCGGGCGCTGGGGCTGGCGCGGCCACTGGTCGCCCGGGGCCACGCCGTGCGGCTCATCATGCCCCCCTGGGATACACCAGCCGAAGCCGATCGCACGTGGGCCGAGGATGGCGTCGAGATGCGTTACATCCCGCTGGAGGGCGGCACGCTGGGCATCGCTCGCCGGTTGGCGCGCGAAACGATCGACTGGCGGCCCGACGTCGTCCACGCCTTCAAGCCCAAGGCCTACAGTGGCCTGGCGGCCGAGTGGCTGTGGCGCTTCCACCGTGGGCGCGTGCGCCTGGTCATGGACACCGACGATTGGGAGGGCGCCGGCGGCTGGAACGACATCGCCCCCTATTCGCCGCTGCAAAAACGCTTCTTCGCCCGGCAGGAGCGCTGGGGGCTGACCCACGCCCACGCCATCACCGTCGCCAGCCGCACGCTGGAGAGTCTGGCCTGGAGCCTCGGCGCCCCCCGCGAGCGCGTCCACTACCTCCCCAACGGGCCGGGCATCCCCCTTGCGCCGGTCTCCTCGTTGGAACGGGCCGCCGCCCGCGCCCGCCT
>JAACJX010000642.1 GCA_014237545.1 Ardenticatenia bacterium
CCGCCAGCCAGGTCCCACACCGGTTCCTGGCGCATGGTTGAAGGCATAAACAGGCGGTCCGGGTTGTTATCAACATCCTGGAACAACGCCAGCAGTTCTTCGTCAGATCCCTCTTTGAAAGGCACATCGGCCATACCATGATCCACTGCGGCCAGGGCGCGCAAGAAGATGGTGATCGGAACCGTGCGCTTGCGATTAAATTTAACGGTGATGTAATCCGTCTTGCGCGTCTCAAATTCCATCCACGCGCCGCGGTCGGGGATCAGCTTGCCCATTGCCAACGGGCGGCCGGTGGTGCGCTCTTCCTCGACCTCAAAATAGGCGCCGGGGGAACGAATCAACTGACTTACGACGACGCGCTCCGTGCCATTAATAATGAAGGTGCCGGCCGAGGTCATGAGCGGAAANTCGCCCATAAAAATATCCTGCTCGATCGGCTGGTCCAAATCCGTGCTATACAAGAGAACGCGCACGTAGAGCGGCGCGGCATAGCTCATGTCGCGCTCTACGCATTCCTCAACGCTATACTTCGGTTCCCCAAACCAGTACGTCAGATTAAAATCTTCAACTTCTTTGCGCTTGCTGGGGAAGTAGAGCTTCAAATCGCCGTTAAAGCTCTCGATGGGAGAAATCTCGTCAAAAAGCTCCGCCAGTCCTTCTTCAATAAACTGTTCAAACGAACGCAACTGAACGTCGATCAGCGTCGGCAGTTCCATCGGTTTCGTCGTGCGGGCGTAGCTTTTGGTATAAATACTGGACATATAGAGTCACCTGCTCCCTGGCGGGCGAAACATGTTTCGCCGTTTAATAACTTTCAACCACCTAACACGGAAAAGGTGCAACCCACGCTTGCACCCTGTTCGATTGATCTTTCTCTTTGCCGTCTAGTTCCATAGGTCGCGAGCAAGAGGCGGTCTTGCGCGAACTTGTAGTTTATATCGAAATGCTCTCTTTGTCAATAGTTTTGTATATGCGAAAGATATTTTCGGCCGCTGCCCGCCAACTGTAGTTCTCCACCACCCGCTGGCGAAGCTGCCTGCCCAAATCCTCGCGCAATTGGGGCGAATTGACCAATATAACAATCGCCTCGATAAATCCACCCACATCGCCGGCGGGAGCGTAAGTGCCCAATTCGCCCAGGTACTCTCGATTCACCACCGTGTCGTAGGCCACAATGGGTAACTCCATGGCCATGTAATTGAGCAGCTTGCCGCTCCCCTCGCTACTGGACATCTTCGGGGCCACGGCGACGTCGCAAGCCGCCAAGAAATACGGAGCCTGGGCAAAAGGAATGCGGCCGGTAAAGCTCACGATATCGTCCACCCCGCGCAGGCGAGCGACCGTCTGGTAATGTTCGACGTTCGGGTACCCCATGATCAGAAAGTGAACATCTTCGCCGCGGCGGCGCAATTCCACGGCCGATTCGATTATATGGGGGATGCCCTGATAATCTGTCAGCAAGCCCAGATAACCGATTAACGTCGTGTCAGGCGAGATGTTCAGCCGGGCCCGCAGCGGGTGTTCAGCGGGCGAGTAGGGAAAGCGTGAGCGATCAAATTGCCCGGCGTCGACGCAATCGGGGAGGGCATGGATGCGTTCGGCTTCAACTTTGAATTGGTCGCGCAGGAGGGCAACAGCCTGTCCTGAGCTGGCCAGGATGGCTTGCGGCAGGCGACGGGTGATCATCGACTCCAGACGATAGGCCCACGGGTAAACCCAGCCGTTCGGATCGAGGAAGTGGTGGTCGACCATCTCGGCCGTCAGGCTGCCCTGATAGTCAAAAACGAGCGGTACGCCTGTGGCTCGGGCCATTACTCCGCCGATGAGCGCCCCCTCGTGCATGTGGCCGTGAACGACGTCGGGGCGGTAGCGGAGCACCTCTTTCAACGTCTTGCCCGCCAGATAGGCGTCGAAGGCGATCTTGTGNCGCGAAGAGCCGACTTCGTAGTCGGTATGCCAGGGAAGCGGCGCTGTTCGACGGATGTCGATGCCCGGCACGTCCTTTCCCATATAATAGGTAACGACGGCCACTTCNACGCCCAACTCCCCGAGCGCCCTCATCTCCTCCAGGATACGGATGTGACCNCCATAATCGCTGAAGAAGGANGTGGGCGCGATCATCAATACNCGCACGNAACGACTCCTGATTGGANTGGATTGCCTTGGTAAGGGATTGAGCGCNTACTCGCCGCGGTTTTCACGTCTCAGCTTGCTGCCCAACCAGCCGCCGACCAACTGATCGCTCATGGATGGCTGTTCGACTTTGGAATCGACCCCCTCGGCCCACTCGTTGCGTGCGCGTTCTTGCAACCACTTTTCGCGTTGAATCAGGGAGTTGCCCAGGGCGAGGTCGATCATTTCCCGGTCGCCGCTCAGGATGAGCCGCCTTAGATCGGTCAACTCCTCCAGGTACGCGTCGAGCCAGCGCAGTGTGGCCGCCTTGTCATTGAGCGCCAGGCTGGTAATGTCGGTGCCGTTTTGCAGCGGCTGCGTCGCCAGGGCAAACGTGGAGTTGGCGAANCGGAGCATATCGCGCCAGCCAGTCGCNTTTTGCAACGCGCCNAAGAGCGCGGCCGCGGCCAGACCGGGCAGAGTCTCGAGGCCCTGGACGAGGCTGTCATATTCCATCGGGTCGACGAAAAAGGGCGTGGCTCCCAGCAATCGGCCGAAATTGACCGCCGTCTCGACGGCTTGCGGCTCGGCATTTACTGACGGCATCAGGCAAAACATCCCGTTCCTGAACAAGTCCGGTGTCGCGGCTTCCGGCTCGTCGCGGCCGTCGTTGAGATAGGCGGCCGACAGGACAGGCACAGCGCCGACGTAATGCCCTTGCTTAAAATGCTGGTCGGCCCAGCGCAAGCTACGCGCTTTCAGGACGGAGAGATCGAGGACCAGCGCGTGGGGCTTCAGTTCGTCGCCGATCACCATCAAATTGGTCTCCAGTTCCGCCAGGGGCACCGCCAGCACCAGGATGTCNGCCTCGGCGGCCGCGTTCACCAGATTCCACTCGGCCTTATCGATAGCGCCTAATTCGTCCTTGGCCTTCTGCGTCAACTCGCGATAGCGATCGTGGCCCACGATCGTCAAATTCGTTCCCGACGCCTTAAGCGCCAGGGCAATAGACAGGCCCGTCCGGCTCATCCCCACGATGGTGACAGTTTGCGCTTTCATCAGTCCCTCTTCCCTAGTTTTGATCGTCCGCCCATTGCAGGCGCGCCAGCAGTTGGTCGCCATCTGTTTGCGGTGTAACGACCTTGTCCTGATGTCGCCGGATGAGATCGACCACGGCCGGGCGGCTGCCCGCGGCCTCGGCCATCTGCGCGCCCCACTCCGGATGCTGTGCCCGGGCGACGAACGGCCGCCGCCAGCCCTCCGGCGAGCCCTGACCCCAGCGCTCTATCCGGCTGGGGAACAGCGCGCCGCCCAAAACAATCACCGTCCTGTCCCAGACCGATAGCGGACACCGAATCTTGCCGACGTCGTGCAGCAGGGCGGCCTTCAAAAGATCCGGGTGATTATAACCCGCATCCATCAGGCAGTGTAACACCCGGTAACTATGCCACTGATCGGGATAGGAAAAGCGGTCAAACAGAGCTATTTCGGCAGGAGTGAGCAGCTCGGACACTTCCTGGCGGGCCGGTTTTGATAATGGCTTGGCCGACAGGTTTGCCCGGAGCTGCCGCAGGCGATAAGCAATTCTCACGCTAGCCGATCAATAGTTGGGCCGTCGCCTGCACGGGTTGCCAGACCAGGACATCCAGAACCTGGGGCACCANGAAGACGACCAGGAACAGGAGCATGAACCCATACTGTTCGAGCGGCCGCAGGCGATACACCAGCTCGGCGGGCAGGATAGCAAACAGGATCTTGGAGCCGTCGAGCGGCGGAACCGGCAGCATATTGAAGAAAGCCAAGGCCAGATTGATGTAGAGGAACTGAACCAGCAAATTGGCGAACGACAGACCGCTGGCGTTGCCCATTATCAGCGAATTCAAATCGACCAAATCCAGCCGGAAGAAGATGGCGGCGATGCCGGCCAGAACAATGTTAGACAGCGGCCCGGCAACNGCGACGATGGCCATCGAGGTCCGGGGGTTGCCACGCATGTTCATCGGGTTCACCATGACNGGCTTGGCCCAGCCGAACCCGGCGATGATGAGCATGATCGTGCCGAACGGGTCAAGATGCTTGAGTGGGTTCAGCGTGATGCGACCCATGCGCCGCGGCGTGGGGTCGCCCAAATAGTCGGCGGTCAGCGCGTGGGCGAGTTCGTGAACCGTAAAAGCGATTAACAGCACGATGACTCGCGCGATGATTGTTTGTATATCTAGGTCAAACATGATTCAGGGTACCAACACCAATTCGCGATAAAACGTAATACGATTGGATAAGTATACCTACTCACCTTCCCAGTTACGAGAGCCGGCGGCCAACATCAGAGCGACGACTCATATATCCGCAATTGATCAGGGGATATNAGGATCNTGACGCGATCCCCGGCCGTTAGGGGTGGGTCGCCCGCCTCTTCAAATAATAGACGCTGACCACTGGAGGTCACCCAGATTTGCGAAAAGCGGCCACGAAAGGTCACCGCGTCGACAACACCGGTTATCGTGTTGCTTTCCGTCGGGCTCGACACGGGGCGCGCCTCATAGCCGGCCATCGCCGGCTTGATCAACAGGATGATTTCGCTGCCCGNGGCCGGCAGTGGNNNATCCGCCNGAAATCGGCCGATCCCCGTTTCAATCGTGCCCGACGAACCGACCCGGCCCCGGACGAGATTCTGGAAGCCCAGGAACTGGGCCACGAAAGGCGTGGCNGGCTGCTCGTGTACATNCTGAGGCGGCCCAACTTGCTCGATCCGTCCCGCGTTCATGACCGCCAACCGATCGGCGACGGCGAACGCTTCGGTCTGATCGTGGGTGACGTAGACNGCCGTCATGCCCACCCGCTTCAGGATAGCCCGAAGATCCAGCATGAGTCGCTCGCGAAGGGCGCGGTCAAGCGCTCCCAATGGCTCGTCGAGCATGAGCAGGCGCGGGCCGGGCGCCAGGGCGCGACCGAGGGCTACACGCTGCTGCTCACCGCCCGACAATTGGGAAATGGCGCGCTCGTCCAGACCCTCCAGTTCGACGACGTCGAGGATTCTCTGCACGCGACTGGTAATGTCGCCCGCCGGCAGCCCCTTCATGCGCAAACCAAAGGCGATGNTGTCCCGGACGTTCTTATGCGGAAACAAGGCAAAATCCTGGAACATCATGCCAAAATCGCGCTCATGGGGCGGCACACCAACGATATCGCGACCTTCAAAGCGGATGGTCCCGCTGTCGGGTTTCTCCAGTCCAGCGATCATGCGCAGCAAAGTCGTTTTGCCGCAGCCCGACGGCCCCAGCAAGCAGAGGATCTCGCCTTGATCCAGAGAGACGCTGACATCCCGCACTGCCTGAGTGGCCGGCGGGTAAAACTTGCTGACGTTGGATACTTCCAGGATGGGCATCGGGTTAGAACTCCCCTTCATTACCAAAACGGAAGCGCTCGATTGCCAGGAAGGCCACCGCGCAAACTCCCATTAAAAGCACGCTCATCGCCAGGGATTGTCCGTAGTTGATCGCTCCCGGTTGCCCCAGAAAGCGATAGATAGCCACCGGCATGGTGGGCGTCTCCGGCCGGGCAAGGAAGACCGTCGCGCCAAACTCTCCCAGGCTGATGGTGAAGGCATATATCGCGCCGGCGAGGATAGCCCGCCGAATCAACGGCCAATCAACCTCCCACCACACGCGCCAGCCATCGGCCCCCAGCATGGCCGCCGCCTCGCGCAGAGAGGGCTGAATGCCGCGNAAGCCCGGCAAGACAGCGCGCATGACAAACGGTATGGCGACAACGGCATGGGCGATGGGCAGCATCACGATCGAATCGCGGAGATTGAGCGGCGGCCGGCCAAGCGTGATCAGATAGCCCAGCCCGAGCGTGACGGCCGATGTCGCCAGTGGCAACATCAGCAACGCGTCCAGCATTCGCGAGAAAAGCAGCCGCCANCCGCNCCCGCCATCCTTCACGCCTCTCTCCCATCGNGACAACACATTGGCCGCCAGCAAGCCCAAACTCACCGCCAGGACCATCGCGCCAAAAGCGATCAGGACCGAATTGCGAATGGCCTCTCCCGGCGGCACGAAGAACAATGAGTCCCCCCGATTGATGAATAGCGAGCGGTAATAGAGAGTCGTCAGTCCATCCTGGCCGCGAAACGAGCGCACGACGAGGGCCAGCAGCGGCGCGCCGATGAGGACGACGATGGCGGCCACGTTCCCATAGACCANTAGCTTNTCGCGNGGNGTGACCACACGNCGCTCCGACACCTTGCCGGCCGTCATTTTGACCGTTTGCCCCAGCCGGGCCTGGGTTCGGGTATAGACCCACATGAGGATAAATGTGAACACGATTTGCCACAGGGAGAGCGCGGCGGCCAGTGGCAGATTGAACAGATTCACGGCCTGGCGATATATCTCGACCTCTATCGTNGCNAACCGCGGCCCNCCCAGGATTATGATCACGCCGAAACTCGTGAANCAAAATATGAANACCAGCGTCGCGGCGGAGGTGATGGCCGGACGCAGCAGGGGCAGGGTGACTTCAAAGAAAGCGCGCACTGGTGAGGCGCCCAGCATCTGCGCCGCCTGCGTCATGGATGGCGGCAAGTTTTGCCAGTAGGTGCTCAGCAACCGTAAAACGACGCTGTAATTATAGAAAACGTGGGCTAACAGGATGATCCAGATAGTCTGGCTGAGTTCAAGCGGTCCTTTGTCCAGCGCGAACAGNTCGCGAAGCCAATTGTTGATCATGCCNGNCGGCCCCACAAAGGCGATGAAGGCNGCCGCCACNACGACAGTGGGCAACACAAATGGCAGGGTCGCCAACGTCCGAATGAGCGTCTTGCCTCGAAAGGTAAAACGCGCCAGCACATACGCCCCCGGAAAAGCCAGAAGCAGGGTCAGCGCCGTGGAAACAAGGGCCTGCCAGGTAGTGAACCAAAGCACTCGCAACAAATATGGATCCGTGAGAGGCTGAAGGAGCGCGGTGGTATCGAGCTGCCCTTCGGGCAACAACCCCAGACGCAGAATCGACGACAGGGGGTAAATGTAGAACAGCAAGAAGAAAATCGCCGGCAGCAGAAAAAGCGCGGCGACCGCGACGCTGCGCGTTATCCTAACCATGAAAGAATCGGAACGTTGTTTGGTCACTGGATGAACTACCGCAAGGCGACTTCTGTCCAGGCCTGAATCCACCCTTCGCGATTTTCAGCGATCCGGGCCGGGTCCATTTGCGACGGCGCAACCGCTGTGCGGCCGTGCGCCTGAAAGACCTCCGGGAGCGCGGCTGTCTCATTGGCCGGAAAGACGAACATCTTTAAGGGGATATCCTCCTGAAACTGCTGGTCGAGGATAAAGTCGATGAGTTGACGCGCCTCTTCCTCAACCTTTGTACCTCGCAGAATGCCGGCGAACTCAATTTGCCTGAAGCACGTTCCCTCCGCGGTCACGGCGGCCGTCGGCGCGATAGCCGGCGTCTCCTCGGCAAAATACACCTCGGCACCGCCTGATCAAATCTGGCAAAGTACGCTTTGACCGACTCCTCTGCATCCGACGAGGCGGCGTGGCGGTTACGAATGGATCTTGCCAACAAGCTCGCACCATATTCTGCATCCGCCTTTATTGCGTGGGTCGCAAAGCGGATCGCATCGGACGCGCGGTTGGTCTTTGAAGTTACATCTGCCATCCCAACGGTCGCCCACGCCAGGCTTCTTGCGGTGGGAAGTTTCTCGTCCAATACGATCTTGAATTCGTTCTCGGCATCGGAAAGCTTGTTTTGGCCCAGCAGAGACCTTGCCAAAAGCACGCGGACGTCATCAAATCGCGGAAATATCTTCAGCACTTCCCTCGCCGTCTTTTCAGCCGCCGCGAACTGCTGCCGGTCAAAATCCCGTTTCACTGCCAGCAACAGGTCGCTGTCCGTAGTTGCACGCGGTGCGCGGTCGTCTGAATAGTCCAGTTGCGGATAAAGCTTTTCCGGGTCTATTTCAACACCGACCACCTTTTGCGGCGTCTTGAAAACGATCTCGCCGAAGCTCGCTGCTTTTACCGTTGCCGGAGCAACGAGCCGTTCGCCGTTCGCTAGCGTTGCGGCCACATTAACCGTTACGTCAACGGCTCCGGTGTTTCGCAAAGCCACCTTGGCTTCGCCGCCGACAACCTGCGGAAGGCCGATCTGCAGGTTCATATCTGTAACCTGGTCAAGCATCAGCGCAGAAAATTCCTTCTGGGCCGAAAAGGCTGCACGCAAGTCCGCAAGGGTCACACGGCCGGACTGCACCTGATTGCGGATC
>JAACJX010000544.1 GCA_014237545.1 Ardenticatenia bacterium
GTTCTTGAGCACCTTGTCCTCGACGCGGCCCATGCCCGTCTCGCTCTGGGCCAACTCGGCCAGCAGCAAGGCGTTCTCGCGGGCGGCGCGGCGCATGTGGGCGACCATGTCCTGGCGGATGGCCAGCGGCATGGCGTTGAGACGCTGGAAGGCGGCGCGGGCCGCGGCCGCGGCCTCGTCGAGCGTGGGGTAGATGCCATAGTCGCCGGCGGACGCCGGCGCAGTCGTCGCCCCATAGCCGCCGTTGGCGCGATCGGACGGCCGGGCCGGCTTTGCGGCCGGTTCCGGCCGCCCGGTCGCNCCGCCCGGTTGCGGCATATTTGCCGCACCGCCCACCTCCCGCATCACGCGATCGATGATGGACTGAATGTCACGATCGTTCATGGATTCACATCACTGTCCGCGCCATAATCATCACGGCTTACGGGCAGCCGTTCACTATCTGCAAACTGACCTGCTTGATCGCTGGCCTACTGGTCACTGGCCCCTTTGTTATACTTCTCCTGCCCGTCGACCTCCCACGAATCGACGATGGCCATGATGACCGCGTCGCAGGGGCGGTTGTTGGTCATCACCGTCTGGCGCGCCGAACTGCCGGTGGCGACCATGACGACCTCGCCCAGCCCCGCNCCAACGGCATCGGCGGCCACGACGTAGCCGCGCTCGTCCTCGTTATCGACGGTCAGCCGCCGCACGACGAGGAACTTCAGGCCGTCGAGCGACGCCTCTTTCTGCGTCGCCACCAGCGTGCCTACTACCTTGCCGAGAAACATAATTCACCCAGGTTCATTTAACCACAAAAGAAGAGACATCATCCGCAGATTTCGCAGATTACACAGATTAAAGAATTAAACTCATCAATCTGCGCAATCTGCGTAATCTGCGGATCACGCTTCTTGTCGTGGTTGGTTCGTTATTCGGCGCTCGGCGCGCGGCCCAGGGGCAGCGTNCGGTCGACGTTCTCGTGCGGCCGCGGGATGACGTGGACGGCGACGATCTCGCCGATCTTTTCGGCCCCACGCGCGCCGGCTTCCACGGCGGCCTTCACCGCGGCCACATCGCCGCGGACGATGGCCGTCACGTAGCCGCCGCCTGTCTTCTCATAGCCGACCAGCTCGACGCGAGCGGCCTTCACCATCGCGTCCGACGCCTCGACCATGGCGGCGAAACTGCGGCACTCGATCATGCCCAATGCTTCTGTCATGTTCATCTCTCCTCAGAATGGATCCGCAGATTTCGCAGATTTCGCAGATTAGGANTTAAAAATCTGCGTAATCTGCGTAATCTGTGGATAGATCTTCTTACTCGCTGCGTTTGCCGTCGGCCTCGCGGCCGCTGACGCCCTCGATNGCGTCGATGGCGGCCTGGTAGCCGGCCATGATGTCGCGCTCGTCGCCGCCCAGNTAGATGCGGCCGAAGCTGCCGAAGGCGCGCACTTCCAGGATGTTCAGGTTGGCCCGCTTCTCGGCCTCGTTGGCGGCCAGCGCCGCGTAGGCGGCCGGGGCCACTTCCATCACGTAGAGCGTCTGCCCGGCCAGAATCATGTGCCCGTGGCGCGTCCGGTTGATGAGCTGCGTCTGGTGGGGATCGATGTTGCGGATGATCTGGCTGGAGATGACCTTCGGCTTGATGCGGTCCGATTCGACCACGCCGATGGCTTCCAGAATCGCCGCGCCGGCGGCTCGCACGCTGGCCTGGCTGGACGAGTGGACTTCGAGCAGCCCGTAGAGGCGCTCGATGACCTGCATGCCTGGCCGCACGTCGGTGGACTTCAGGGCGACGTCGGTGATGCGGTTGATCTCGATGCCGGGCGATATCTCGATCCACAGCGACGCGTCGCCGGGCAGCGGCAAAAAGCCGCCGGCGACCGTGCCGAGGAACGCCGCGTGCTGCGGCTGGAGACTGTCTAAGAAAACGTAACTGCGCAATTCAGTGTTAGACACGATTAGCGACTCCTGCGGGCCTGGGGCAGCGCGACCGGCTCGGGCCGCGGGGCTTGCCGCCGCCGCGCCCGCCGCCGGGAATCCTCGGCCGCCTGTTCCAAAAGGTAGTGAACTCCGTTGAGGAATTCATCGTCAAAGAAGCGATTGCCGCAAATATCACAGACATAGGCCGGCGAGTCCGGCATCACCAGCATGTGCTTGCCCACTTTGAGCAGATAGGGCGTCGTCACGGGATGACAGCGGCCGATTCCACATTCTTCGCATCGGATCGATGACACGTATTATCTCCTGGCTTCGGATACGATGGCCACGCCGGCGCTGGCGCCGATTCGCGTGGCTCCGGCGGCGATCATCGCCTGGGTGTCGGCGTAGTTCCGCACCCCGCCGGATGCCTTGACGCCCAAATCAGGNCCGACGACGCGGCGCATGAGGGCCACATCCTCGACCGTTGCCCCGCCCGGCCCAAAGCCGGTCGAGGTCTTCACAAAGTCGGCCCCGGCCGCCTTCGATAGCTGGCAGGCGATGACCTTCTCTTCGTCGGTCAGCAGCGCCGTCTCGATAATCACTTTGACCAGCGCGTTGTGGGCGTGGGCCATGGCCACCACCCCGGCGATGTCCTCGTGGACGGCGCGGTAGTCGCGCGACTTCAGCGCGCCGACGTTGATGACCATGTCGATCTCCGTCGCGCCATCGCGGATGGCGGTCTGGGTCTCATAGGCCTTCACCGGCGCGGCCGTGGCCCCCAGCGGGAAGCCGATGACCGTGCAGACCTTCACGTCGGAGCCCTTCAGCAGTTGGGCGCACAGACGCACGTGGGTCGGGTTGACGCACACCGAGGCGAAATGGTGGGTGCGCGCCTCGTAGCAGAGCTGGGCGATCTGGTCCTGCGTGGCGTCGGCCTTCAGCAGGGTATGGTCGATGTACTTGGCGATGTTCGTGTCCTGCGGTAGCACGCCCAGCCGCGACGTGACGCGCGACGCGCCGGCCGACACGACACGGCCTACCTTGTCGGCGCAGTGGGCCACGCAACTGCCGTCGCTGCAGTTGCAGCCTTCGGGCTGGGTTGCGATCGGGGCGCTATGGCCCAGTCGCAACAGGACTTCGCGGGTCACCTCTTCGATGACGCGCTCTACCATCGCGGTGTCGTAGGTGGTCATTCAGTCGCCATTTATTCGGTCGAATCGCTCGCCTAGTAGGCGGGCGGGGGTTTTGTCGATTGGGCCGCCGGCTGGGCCGTAGCCGTTCGGTTCGCCGGCGGTCTAGCACCGTCGAGCGCGTCGATCTTGGCCACGCGGCCGGCATGTCGCCCGCCGGCGAATTCCGTGCCCAGCCACGTCTTGACGATCTGCTGCGCCAGGTTGGGCCCGATGAGGCCCGCGCCCAGAGTCAGGACGTTAGCGTTGTTGTGCTCGCGGCTGTTCACGGCCGTGGCCTGATCATAACACATTGCCGCCCGCACACCAGCGATCTTGTTGGCGGCCATGCAACTGCCGATGCCCGCGCCGTCGATGAGGATGCCGCGCCAGGCGTCGCCGGCGGCNACCAGCCGGGCCACGGCCACGGCGATGTCGGGATAGTCGACCGGGTCTTTGCNGTGCGTGCCGCAGTCGATGAGTTCGTAGTCGGCGGCCAGCATGGATTTGAGCGCTTCCTTGAGATCGTAGCCGCCGTGGTCGGCGCCGATGGCCACGCGCCGGCCGCCGGACTTGCCAGACACGCCGGCCGGCGGCGGGGGCGCGCCGGCTTGCAGGGTGATGTGGCGTTCCTGGGCCAGCTGCCGGGCTAGAGGGGTGATGATCGTGTCGGGCGAGATGTGGAGCGTAGCGCCGGGCAGCGTGTCGCGCAGGGCGGCCTCATCGAGCAGAGGGCGCTTCGACCCCGACCCATAGCCCGGAGCCAGGCCCAGCGTCCGCATTACGACTTTTCTAACCAGCGCTTCGATCTCCGCCCGATCGTTCGCCATCGCAAACCCCCTGGAACAAATCAACTGTCGCGCCGCCCGTTGGCCGGCGTCTCGCGAGATGAATGGTATTCGAATTTACCGAGGCGTCCACCTAATTTTACATCGATACCCGCTGTTCGTTTCGTTTGGGCCCTCGCGGTTGAGAGCGGCCGGGCGAACTCTNTGGGGTCTCTGTATTAGCTGGAAGGGAAGTCGTAATGGGGCACCTTGGCCCACTCGCTCGGCGGCCAATAGACCAGCAATGCCTTGCCGAGGATGTGGTCTTCCGGCAAGAAGCCCCAGGCGTGGGAGTCGCTGGAGTTGTTGCGATTGTCACCCAGGACGAAGTATTGCCCCTCCGGCACGACCCAGCTGCTGCTATAGGTCGGCGCGGCCTGGATGTAGGGCTCGGGGACCGCCACGCCGTTGACGCTGACGACGCCGTTCTGAACTTCGACGGTATCGCCCGGCAGACCGATGACGCGCTTGATCAGGTTCAATTCGCTGCGCGGATGGCGAAACACGATGATGTCGCCGCGTTCCGGCGCATCGAGCTGGTAGGCGAAGTTACTGATGATCAGGTACTCCCCGTTGAGCANGGTCGGGTTCATGCTGTTGCCGTCGATGCGATAGCGGCCGACCAGGCTGTTGACGAGCCAGAAGATAAAGAACGTCAACAACAGGGTCTCGATAATTTCCCGAACAAATGCCGAGGTGGGGCGGCGCTGGTTGGTGGTTCCCGCTTGCGGCGTCTCTCCCAGGGAAAGCGGGTCCGCCGACGGCGAAGAAGTGTTTTCGGCCACTGACATGAATGTTTTACTCTCAAAACGCTCGAATAGAGCTAAAGCTGACGGTTAGATGATAGCTTCGCACGGGGACAGGTGCAACACCTGCCGCTAATCCTAAACGCGCTATAATGTGACGCTTATGGCAAGCCAATTTGGTTTTCCGACGTGGACGCTGTGGGGCATGGGGCTGGCCGCCTTCGGGGCGCTGGTCGCCATCGTCCTGGCCTTCCTGGCGCAGTCGCCGCGCCTGCTGAGCCGGCTGAAGCTGACCGGCCAGCGGCTGGACCTGCGCGCCCGGTCGTTCACCGGCTACGGGCTGGCCCTGCTNCTGCTGGCGATGGGCTTCTTTCTGGCCGGCGTGCCGCTCGGCGCGGGCGAGAGCCAGACCGCGGCCGAAGCGACGGATATAGCCGGAGGGGTCGAAGCGGCGGCGACGGAGGCCATCGAGGAAGAAGCCCCAGCGGCCGAGGAAACCACCGGCGGCCAATCCGGCGCGATGGTCGGCCTGCCCACTTCCAGCGCCGGCGGCGCGAGCGGCGCCATGAGCGGCCTGATCACCCCCCAGCCCACACTGGAAGTGGGCGAGGTCATCACCGGCACGCTGGCGGCGACGACGGCCGAGGCGACTGCACCATCCCCGGCGACCGGCGAAGCNACCNCNGCCGCCACGCCCGCNGCCTCCGCCACGCGCGCCCCCACGATGACCCCCACGGCCACGCCGTCGCCTACCCCCACGCCGACGCCGATCCTCGTGCCCACGGCGCGGATCAACGACGAGACCAGCACCCTGCCCGTGCGGCGGCTGCCGGGCGGGCCGGTGCTCGTCGTGCTCGTGCGCGGCGACACGGTGATCCCCCTGACCGGCAACGCCTTCCACAGCGGCCAGGTCTGGCAGGAGATCCAGACGGTCGACGGAGTGATTGGATGGGTGCAAGACCGGTTTCTGGATTACGGCGAGTAGGGGCAGATCTGGGTGTCTGCCTGCCGCTGCCTCGCCCTTCTTCGGCCAGGAGGGTCAGGCAACCGGGAAGGAACATGTCTCGTTTCCAGTAACGGCCATCCCGGTTGCCTGACCCTTACGCCTCACGATCAACAACGATTACTCTACAATGTTAACTACTGAAAAATCCTGGCAACCCCGGCCATGCTTTGGAAAAATGCGTTTAATCCGGTAAGATATTCCTTATGAACATCGAGCTGGAAGAGATGGACGGCGTGACGGTGGCGACGCTGTTCGGCGAACTCGACGGCCGGACCGCCCCCCTCGTACAGGAGAAGCTTCTTGCCCTGCCGGAGCCGAACGGCAAGGCGCTGCTCGACATGAGCGGCGTCACCTATATCTCCAGCGCCGGCCTGCGCGCCCTGCTCATGCTCTACCGCCAGATGGCCGCCAACGACGGCCGCGTCGCCCTGGTCGGGTTGGCCGAAAACATCAAGGACGTCATGGTCGTCACCGGCTTTCTGGAGTTCTTCGACGACTACGGCACGCTCCAGGAAGGGTTAGCGGCGCTCGGGACTGATTAGAGGCCGGTGAAATAACGCCTGAATTCACCGCGA
>JAACJX010000060.1 GCA_014237545.1 Ardenticatenia bacterium
AGAAAATATGACAAATGACGATACTCCTATCTTCAACCTGAAAGCGGTCGTGCAGGAAACTGGTCTGAAGCCCGACACGCTTCGGGCTTGGGAGCGACGCTATAGCCTGCCCGAGCCGAATCGCACCAGCGGCGGCCACCGGCTCTATTCGCAACACGACATCAACACGCTCAAGTGGCTTCTGGCTCGCCAAGAAGAGGGCATGAGCATCAGCCGCGCCGTTAGCCTGTGGCGGAGTCTGAAAGCTGAAGGGCGCGACCCGCTGCAGGTGACGCCCCTGGGCCATGTGGAAGAGCCGCCGCCGGCCTATCCCAGCCTTGAGCTGGGCCATACAGTTGTCGTATTGCGCCGGGGTTGGATCGATGCCTGTCTGGCCTTCGACGAGCGTCGGGCCGAACAAGTCCTCAACCAGGCTTTCTCTTACTACACACCCGAAGTGGTATGCTTCGAATTGCTCCAGAAAGCTCTCGTCGAGATCGGCACCGGCTGGTATGAAGGCGTGGTATCTGTCCAGCAAGAGCACTTCGCGTCCGCGCTGGCCATGCGCCGGCTGGATTCGCTACTGGCCGCCACCCCGGCGCCAACCCGCCCCGGCCGGATCATCGTCGGCTGCCCCCCGGGGGATATCCACACCTTCAGCCCGCTATTGGTCACCTATCTTTTGCGCCGACGGGGCTGGGATGTGGTCTACCTGGGCGCCGACGTGCCCACCAATCGCCTTCAGAACACCATCGATAAAACCCGGCCCGACCTGGTTGTCTTTTCGGCGCAGTTGCTGGATACGGCCGCGTCCTTGCTCGACGTGGCCGACTATTTGCGCGAGATCGACGTTCCGCTGGCGTTCGGCGGCTACGTCTTCAGCGCCGTGCCCAATCTGGCCCGCCGCATTCCAGGGCATTTCCTGGGCGAGGAATTGAACAAGGTCCCCCAGGTCATCGAACAACTTGTCCTGAACCCGCTTCCATTGCCCGATTACCTGCCGGTCTCCGCGGAGTACAAAGCGGCATGGTCCTATTTCCGAGAGCGTACCGGCCTGGTCGAGGTTCACGTCTGGCAAAACTTCGGCCGCGTTTATAGCAACGGCAACGGTGAGTACACTGATGTCATCCATTACCTGACGCGCAATATCCTTTCCGCGCTGAAATTGGGCGACCTCGACTACATTGGCGCCAATCTGGAATGGATTGAAGGGATGATGATTAACCACAACATGCCGCCCGAGTTACTCTACCGCTTCCTCGTGGCCTATCACGAAGCGGCCGCCAAGCACCTGGATGGGCCGGACGGCCAGATCATTGTGGATTGGCTGGAGAACGTCGTCAACGTGGCGGCGACTGCCGGCGAAGCGTTGCACCGCTGGCCGGCGGCGGCTTGATCATCTAGTCTCTAAAAACAAAGGGAAATCTGTCATGCGCTATATCATCACCGGAGGTTCCGGGATCATCGGCAGCGAGCTGACTAAAAGCCTGACGGCCGATGGACACGAGGTCATCATCCTGAGTCGCGATCCGTCCCGGCACGCGTTGCCGGCGGGCGCGCAGGGCGTCAAGTGGGACGCCCGTACGGCCGAGGGCTGGGGGCATTTGGCCGACGGCGCGTTCGCCATCGTCAATCTGGCGGGTGAAACTATCGGAGGCTCCGGCACCATCCCCCTGCCCGGCACGTGGTCGGCGGAGCGCAAGCAGCGCATCAAAAACAGCCGGCTGTGGGCCGGGGAGGCGGTCGTGGCCGCCGTCGAGTCGGCCGCCGTCAAGCCCGAGGTGGTATTCCAGATGTCGGGCATCGACTATTATCCGTCGAGCGACAAGACGATGATCGAGGAAAGCGAGCGCGGCCGGCAGTTCCTGGCGGAAGTGGTGGCCGATTATTGGGAGCCGTCCACCGAACCCGTCGAGGCGATGGGGGTGCGCCGCGTCGTGGCGCGCACCGCGCCGTTGCTCAACCTGGAAACCGGCCCGTTGCCGGCCTCATTGCTGCAATTCAAGCTCTTCGCCGGCGGCCGGCTGGGCAGCGGCAAGCAGTGGTTTTCCTGGATCCATACCCAGGATGTCGTTCGGGCTATCCGCTTCCTGACCGAGACGTCGGCGGCCCGGGGCATTTATAACGTCGCCGCGCCCCACCCGGTGACCAACGAGGAGTTCACCCAAATTCTGGGCAAGGTCATGGGCCGGCCGACGCTTATTCCGGTGCCCGAATTCGCCCTGAAGTTGATGCTGGGTGAGGTGTCGGCCTTGGTGCTGGAAGGGCGGCCGGTCAACGTTAGCAAGTTGCTCTCATCAGGCTTCACCTTCAAGTATCCGGAATTGGAAGCGGCGTTGATGGATTTGCTAAACAAGTAGANCGGACTGGGGGGCAAACCAGCGCGACCTATGCCTAACACAGCCATTTGGTGGATTCGCCGCGACTTGCGCCTGCGGGACAATGAAGCTCTCGCGGCCGCCTTGAGACAGGCCACATGCGTCATCCCGGTCTTTATTCTCGATCCGGTTTTGCTCGANGGTCCAACGGCGTCGGCCACGCGCACCGCCTTCCTGTTCGACGGCCTGCGCGCCCTGGACGACGAACTGCGCGCGCGGGGCAGCCGGCTGGTCGTTCGCCGCGGCCGGCCGGTCGAGGAACTCCGCCGGTTATCGGCCGAGACCGAAGCCACGGCCATTTTTGCCGAGGAAGATCACTCCGTCTATGCGCGGCGGCGCGATANTGAGGTGGCGGCGGCGTTGCCTCTNGTCATGGCCGGNAGCGCNGCCGTCCGCCCNCCGGGNCTGGTGATGAAAAGCGACGGCACGCCCTACACTGTCTTCACCCCTTTCAGCCGCGCCTGGCTNAGCNTGGGACCATTNGGACCGGAAGATCTGCTGCTCNCTCCGGACGCGTTGCCTGACCCCGGCGACGCCGNCGGNGAGCCGNTCCCCGAGTTGCCGGCGTCCCGTCGNNCTCAGTTCCCGGCCGGGGAAGANGAAGCCCGCCGCCGCTTGGCCGGGTTCATNNCCGNACGCGGCGATGCNTATGCCGAGATGCGCCACCGNATGGANGTCGATGGCACGTCGCGCCTGTCGCCCTACCTGCGATTCGGCATGATCTCCGCCCGCGAGGCAGTCGTTGCTGCCCAGAATTCCTCGACGACAAAAGGCCTGGCGACGTGGCTCANCGAACTCNTCTGGCGCGACTTCTACATCCATATTCTGTACCANTTTCCCCACGTNAGCCGGTCCAGCTTCCGCGAATCCCTGCGCGATATCCCGTGGCGCAACGATCNGGCCGANTTCGNCGCNTGGCGCGAGGGGCACACCGGCTACCCGGTGGTCGACGCCGCCATGCGCCAACTGCGCGAGACGGGCTGGATGCACAACCGGGCCCGGATGATCGTCGCCTCGTTCCTGGTGAAGGACCTGCTCATCGATTGGCGTTGGGGCGAGCGGTGGTTCATGAACAACCTTATCGACGGCGACCCGGCGGCCAATAACGGCGGATGGCAATGGACGGCCGGCACCGGCACCGATGCCGCGCC
>JAACJX010000092.1 GCA_014237545.1 Ardenticatenia bacterium
CTCGCCGTTCTTGGTGAAGGCAACCAGCGACGGAGTCAGGCGGCCGCCCTCGGCCGTCGTGATAACGGTCGGCTCGCCGCCTTCCATCACCGCGACCACCGAGTTGGTGGTGCCCAGGTCAATTCCCAGGATTTTGCTCATATCGTTTCTCCTCAAAAGTAATCAGTGGACAGTGTCCAGAGACCAGTATCCAGTGGTCATTAAATAGTTCAGTATTTCGTAACGCCTAATGGTGTTGGCTATACCTTACAAAACCGGCGTAAGAATTATGTTGGTACAATGTATGCGTTGTATATGTAGTGCGAGTTTCTTAACATGCGTTCGACGGCAAAGCGCAAGATCAGTATCTCACGTCACGAGGAAAAACCATGACCAACTGGCACCCACCCGAAGACTGGATCCGTATTACCTCTATCGACGCCCACACGGCGGGCGAACCCCTGCGCATCATCACCGGTGGACTGCCGCCCATCCCCGGCGACACCATCCTGGCCAAGCGGCGCTACGCCAAGGAACACCTCGACCACTTGCGGACGGCTCTCATGTGGGAGCCGCGCGGCCATGCCGATATGTACGGCTGCATCATGACCGAACCGACCACGCCCGACGGCACGCTCGGCGTCCTCTTCCTGCACAACGAGGGCTTCAGCACGATGTGCGGCCATGGCGTCATCGGGCTGGTCTAGGTCGGCATCGAGGTCGGGCTGCTGCCCGACGAGCCGGTCGTGCGGCTGGACACGCCCGCTGGCCGCGTCACCGCCTACCCCCACTATGACGATGCGGGCCGCGTGACCCATGTCTCGTTCGACAATGTGCCCTCGTACATCTACACGCTGGACCAAATGGTAGATGTGCACGGCTTCGGCCGCGTGCGCTATGACATCGCCTTCGGCGGCGCGTTCTACGCCTACGTGTCGGCCGAGGATGTCGGCGTCAGCCTGACGCCCGACGCCTTCCACACCCTCATCGATCTGGGCCGGCGCATAAAGCAGGCCGTCATGGCCGCGGGCATCCCCCAGCACCCATTGGAGCCGGACTTGAGCCTGCTCTACGGCGTCATCTTCGTCGGCCGGGCGCACGACCCGACCAATCACAGTCGCGAGGTCTGCGTCTTCGCCGACGGCGAGGTAGACCGCAGCCCGACCGGGACGGGCGTCAGCGGCCGGGCGGCATTGCACTACGCGAAGGGCGAGATCGGACTCAACGAGCCGTTCGTCGTCGAGAGCATCCTGGGGACGCCGTTTACTGGCGAGGTGGTGGAGGCGACGACGTTTGGGCCTTATGCGGCCGTCGTGCCGCGGGTCAGCGGAACGGCGTATATAGTGGGGCGGAGTGAGTGGGTGATAGATCCGAGGGATCCATTGGCGGAGGGGTTTTTGCTGCGGTAGATTGCGATGCTACGTCTTTTGTGAATAATTTTGTGTATAAGCTCTTCCTATGGGGACGTTGATGTCTAACATGGTGCGGAAGCAGATATATATCCATCGCCGCCATGCAGACTGGCTAAGCCGTCTCGCTGAAGCGCGAGGTATCAGCGAGGCCGAGGTCATTCGTCAAGCCATTGAGCGCGAAGTAACCGGCGCGATGACGACAGCCGCGCAAACCAACTTGCGGGCGTGGGAAGCGATGATTGCGTTCGCCGACAGCCGCCGCGACCTCGCGACCGATGCCCCGGCCTACCAGTGGCGACGCGAGGACGCGTACGATGAGCGCGAATCTCGCTTCCAACGAGCCCTCAACCGTGAATACCGCGCTGATTGACACCAATTTGCTGATCTACTTATACGATCAGCGCGATCCCGTGCGGCAGACGCGTGCCCGGCAACTCTTGCATGACCTGGGCGCGCTGGGCGTCGGCTGCGTTAGCATCCAGGTCCTGGGCGAATTCTTCCATGTATCCTCGCGCCGGTTATCACCGCCCCTTACGGCAGCCGAAGCGTATGAACAGGTTACGCTGCTGTCACAGGTCTGGCGGGTGTTTGACCTGACTCCCCTCATTGTCCTCGAGGCCGCGCGGGGCGTCCGCGATCACGGCCTTTCCTATTTCGACGCGCAATTATGGGCCACGGCCCGCCTGAATCAAGTTCCGTTGCTGCTCAGTGAGGATTTTCAGGAAGGCCACCTGCTGGAAGGGTGCGGTTCGTTAATCCGCTCTCGGCCGATTTTGAACTGGCGGCGTGGATTTAGAGGAGAGGACATTTCCTGTCAGGCAGAATGAGAGGGAGATCGATCCGGGGGACCCGTTAGCAAAAGGATTCTTTAGAGGTTGGAAGCAAATTGCCTCTTCTCGCCTAAAACAACCGCAACCGCGGCCGCACCACCGCCCGATCCTTCCACGTTAGCCGGCCGCGCAAGCCGAACCACAACGAGCGCAGGGCCACGAACTCCATGATGAACATGGTCACCGGATATAGTGGCGCCAACCACACCGGCAACCCCAGTTGGTGATAGGGGATAGCCCACAGCAAAAGGGCCAGACCGATGCACGCCAGCACCGCAGCGAGGGGGACGTCCAGCGGCTGGCTGAGGGCGTAGAGGCTCAGGTCGAGATACGGCTTCAGGAACATCACCAGCAGCCAGGCCCAGGCGAACACGTAGGGTAACACGCGAAAGTCGAAGGCGGCGAACAGGTTGCGCGACAGAGCGGCCCCCGCTTCCGCCCCGCCCCGGTACATGCGGCACGACACGAGATCGGTGATGCGCATCATGCGCCAGGTGTAGCCGTGGGCCTTGACCCGGCGGGCCAATTCCAGGTCCTCGACGATGGTGGCGCGCACGGCGCGGTGGCCGCCGATGCCCTCATAGGCGGAGCGGCGAAAGAGGAGCGCCTGGCCGACGGCCGTGGAGAGCGCGGGGGTTTTGAGGAAGTAGCCCAGCGCAAGGGGAGTAAAACAGTAAATAACCCACGTGAAAAACGGCACGATGAACTTCTCGCCCCAGGTCTTCACTTCCTGCCGGGGGAAGCCGCCCAGCAGGTCGGCCTTCTCAGCCTCCAGCGCCGTGACGAAGGCGCGCAAGGTTTGCGGGTGGTGATAGGTGTCGGCGTCGGTGAAGAACAGGAGCTCGCCATCGGCCCGCGCCGCCAGCTGGGCGCAGGCCCAATTCTTGCCCAACCAGCCCGCCTCCAGCGGCCGCCCGTCGAACGCTC
>JAACJX010000433.1 GCA_014237545.1 Ardenticatenia bacterium
GCCAGCGTCGTCTGGCGCACGGCCCCCGGCCCGTCAACGATCCACACCGGCACATCCCCCTCTTCGGGCGCGAATTCGCTGAGCACCTGGCGGCACGCGCCACAGGGGGTCACGCCGTTCTCCGTGCACACGGCCAGCGCCAGCACCCGCCGCCCGCCGGCCAGGGCCATCGCCCCGACGGCGTTGCGCTCGGCGCAGACCGTCAGGCCATAGGACGCGTTCTCGACGTTGACGCCGGCGTAGACGAGGCCGTCGTCGGCCAGCAGCGCCGCGCCGACGGTGAAATGGGAATAGGGTGCGTAGGCGCGCGGCCGGGCGGCGCAGGCCGCGGCGATGAGTTGGTCGCGGATAGCTTCTGTGATCAGTGGGTTCATACTTCACCTGTGCGGCGGCGCGGCGGGGATCGCCATTCGCCGGGGCGGGCGGTCGTGCCGTCGGGCACGGTGATGCCCTCGATGAGCAGTTGCTCGATGCGGCAGCGGTCGCCCACGGCCGCGTCGCGGATAATAACGTTGGGGCCGATGACGCACGCCTCGCCGATGGTCGTGCGGCCCTGCAGGAAAGTGTTGGGCCAGATGCCCGTGTCGCGGCCGATGGTCACGTCCGGTCCGATCCAGATCGCGTCTGGCTCGACCAGCGTCACGCCGCCATCGAGCCAGCGAGCGTTGACGCGGCGGCGAAAGGCGCGCTCGACCTCCACCATCTCGGCCCGCGTGCCCGCCCCCAATCCCTCGTCGGGATCGTCGGCCATGCCGGCCGCGACGCCGCGCCCCTGGCCCACGGCCATCTCGACCAGATCGGTCAGGTAATACTCCGGCCCGCGCCGCGCCTGCCGCAGCGGCAGGTCGTCGATGTTGGCCCACAGCCAGTCGCCGTCGAAGCAGTAGACGCCGGCGTTCAGTTCCGTGATGGCCAGCAGCTCGTCGGCTTCCGGCCGGCGGCGGGCCTCGGCCACCTCGACGATCTCGCGCACGCGGCCGAGTTCGTCGCGCGCGACGCGCCCGAAGCTGCTGTCAGGCGCGCCGGGGACAGACAGCAGGGCGACGGCCGCGCCGCTGTCGCGCTGGGCCTCGGCCAGCCGGCGCATCGTCTCCGCCCGCAGCAGGGGCATGTCGCCATAGGAGACGATGACCTGATCGGCCCGGCCCCGCAGGACACCGGCGGCCATGCGCGTGGCGTGGCCCGTGCCCAGCGCTTCGGGCTGAACAACGTAGGTCGCCCGGTCGCCGATGAGCGCTTGCACTCCCTCCTCGCCCGGCCCGACGACCAGCACCGGCGGCAGATCGGCCACGGCCTCGGCCGCCAGGAAGGCGTGGAGCACCATCGGGCGGCCGCCGACTTCGTGGAGAATCTTCTGCTTGCTGGAGTTCATCCGGACGCCCTGCCCGGCGGCGAGAAGCACGACGGCGATCATAAGAGAAGAGTATCCACAGATTTCACAGATTATAAGCCAAACGCCTGTGACACCGCGATTTACTCGGCCAAAGGGATGTGCTAGATGCCTTGCGCTGCCCGCCACTCGCGGATGGCCTGGGTGTGGATCGGATAGTGGCTGTAGGTGTCGAGGCGTATGCGGCGGCGGAAGCGGGTTTCCGTGGCGATCAGTTCTTCGGGTGCGGCGGCGATGTAGGCCACGAGTTGGTCATGGACATCCTCGGCCCGCGCCAGCACCTCGGCCGGGGAGCGCTCACGGTTCTCGGCCGCCCTCAGGGCATTGAAGGCGTCGATGCCGCCGTAGAGCACGGAGTAGCGCGGCGGCCGCTTTCCCTCCCGGATGTGCGGCAGGTGCTTCAGCGCCTCTTCTTCCCACGCTGTGATGTGGCCGATGATGTCCACTACCGACCAGTCGCCGGTGACGCCGGGTTGGGCCAGTTGCGCGCCGTTCAGACCGGCGTAGGAATCGCCGAAGGCTCGCCAGGCCGTGTCGAGTTTATTNAGCAGTTGTTGTTTATTCATAATGGATTGGAACAAAAAGAGGCTACGCCGGGACGCAACCTCTGTTGTTGGAGACGAGAACCTCGATATCCATGATGTCTGGCTGGGGCGGCTGGATTCGAACCAACGAATGCCGGATTCAAAGTCCGGTGCCTTAAACCACTTGGCGACGCCCCAATAGCGANCCTAATGCTACCATAGGCCAGACCGCGCCGCAAGCGTCTTGAGACTGTTTTCTTCGTTATCCACCGCTTGCGCGAACGGCAAAATGGCCGATACTCACGGGTATCCNCAAGGGGGTTGACATGAGCCGATTATCTCCGGGTGACCTCGCGCCCAACTTCTCGCTTCCCGACCACAACGGCGAACTGCACGCGCTGTCCGGCGTCTTGCCGTCCCGCAACGCACTGTTGGTGTTCAACCTNGGCTTTGTCTGACCGCACTGCGTNAACCATATGGCGCAGTTGCGACATGACTATGAAAAATTCCAGGCCTTGAACGCCGAAGTGCTGGTGATGGTTCCGAACGGGCCACGCTCTATCGCGAAGCACATAGACCGATACGCGCCGCTCTATCCTATTTTGAGTGACAAAGGAGCGCTGGTGGCGCGGCAGTACCGAATCCCCATCCGGCAAGCCCCGCTGATCAAGTTCGCGGCCATGACCATCACCACTTTCCTTGTCGATCGGGCGGGGATCATCCGCTATGCCTACTATCCCAGGTCCTACATCGAAGAACCCGCCNATGGGCCGGCCCTGGCCGCCCTAAGCCAGATGGAAAGGGAAGCGCCACTCTTGACTAGTTGACGCTCGACTCGCCCGGAGAGGCGGGTGCGTATTTCGGTAAAAAAGGCTTGACATTTCAGCCGCTCATGCGGTATTATTTGTCATACAACCATACTATCATACAAAAAGTCAAATTCATGCTGAAACGCGCGCCATCTTTGACCGACCAGGTGAAGGCCCACATNAAGGANCTGATCATTCAGGGCGAATTCGCCGACGGCCGTGTGCCCCCGGANATGGANCTGGCCGAGGCCCTGGGCGTNAGCCGGACGACGGTCCGCGACGCGCTCAGCCGCCTGGAAATGGAAGGGACGATCAGCCGCCGNCAGGGNGCCGGCACGTTCGTCAACAACCCCGTCCTCCAGATTCGCTCCCGACTGGAGGAGATATGGTCCTATGAGGCCATGCTGCAGGCCCACGGCTTTACACCCTCGACCCACGTTCTGGAATCGCGCGTCTACGAAACCGGCCATCCTTCCCTGTTGCCCGGCGTCGCCGAGGGGCTGGGGCTGGCCGATGGCGAGCCGGTGTTGTTCATCAACAAGCTGTTCCAGGAAAACAACGTTCCGGTTATCATGGCGCACAACTACATCCCCCTGCAACTGGTGCCGGAGCCGTATGCGCCGGAAGACCTGGTCCTGCCTGTGTACGACTTCCTGGAGCGTTTCGGCCGCCAGCGACTGGCCTACTACCTGTCTGAGATCATCCCGACCACGGCCGATCAGACCATGGCCGAGGTATTGCAAATCGAGGCCGGCACCCCCCTGCTCTCGTTCGACGAGACCGGCTATAACGAAGAGAACGAGCCTATCCTGAAGGCTTATTCCTATTTCCGGGACGACCTCCTGCGCTTTCGCTTGCTCCGCCGCCGGGTCTGATCAGTAGCCGGCGCAGCGACCGCCTGTCCTCTACCCAAACAGAAAACGATGTTTTCTGATCATTATAAGTGAGGTTACAAAACCAATGTCAAACTTACTCGACCAACTGAACAAGCGCGTAGCCGAATCGCGCGAGGACCTGTTGAACTTCTTTTTCGACATTGTCGCCATTCCCAGCATGGACAGCGACATTGAGGCCGTCGGCAAGCGCATCGGCGAAGAGATGACTCGCCTCGGCTTCGATAAGGTCTACGTCGACCGCTACGGTTCGATTGTCGGCCAGATCGGCAGTGGCCCGACCATCCTGCTCTATGACAGCCACATCGACACCGTCGGCATCGGCGATCCCACGCAATGGCCGTGGGACCCGTTCAAAGGCAAGATCGAGGACGGCAAATTTTATGCCCGCGGCGCGCTGGACGAGAAAGGCAGCACCCCCGGCATGGTCTACGGCCTGGCCATCGCCAAGGAGCTGGGCTTGCTCGACGGGTACACCGCCTACTACCTGGGTAACATCGAAGAGTGGTGCGATGGCATCGGCTGCCAGGCCTTCGTCGAATGGGAAGGAGTCACCCCGGACTTCGTCGTGATCGGCGAGCCGACCAAAATGAACGTCTATCGCGGCCACAAGGGACGCCTGGAGCTGGAAGTGGTCTGCAAGGGCGTCAGCGCCCACGCCGCCAGCAACTACATGGGCGATAATGCCGTCTACAAGATGCTGCCGGTCATTGCCGGCATTCGTGATTGTGACGCCACGCTGCCGACCAATGACTTCCTGGGCCAGGGGCGCATCACCGTCACCCGCATTTCCAGCGTCTCCCCCAGCGACAATGCCGTGCCGGACGAATGTCGCATCTTCATCGATCGCCGCGTTACCTTCGGCGAGACCCCGGAATCGGTTATCGCGGCCATCGAGAAGTTGATCCCCGAGGAGACGCGCCACGATTTCACGATCAACCGCCTGGTCTATAATGAGCCAAGCCATACCGGCGCGGTATTCGTGTATGACAAGTACTTCCCCGCCTGGGCGCTGGACGAGAGCGACCCGTTCGTCGTGGCCGGCAAGGAGACGATCAAGGCGCTCTGGGGACGCGATGTGAACGCCGGCAAGTGGGACTTCTCCACTAACGGCAACTACTGGCGCGGCAAGGCGGGCATTCCCAGCATCGGCTTTGGCCCCGGTGACGAGATCTACGCTCATGCCGTCGAGGAGCACGTCCCGCTGGAAGACGTGGTCGAAGCCACCAAGTTCTACGCCCTGCTGCCGGCCATGCTCAAGCAAAGCTAGCCGGCCAANAGCAGGCCGGATATTCGCTTAAGAAGATTGATTAATCACCTAAACCATATTTAGCTTGTGGAGGAAACATGCAAACCAATCTACGCGGTCGTGATTTAATCACCACCCAGGAATGGACGAAGGAAGAGGTCGACACCTTGCTCGACGTAGCGTTCGATCTGAAGCGCAAGCGCGCCCTGGGCCAGCCCCACGCCTATTTGCGCGACAAGGTGCTGGGCATGCTGTTCTTTTTCAGCAGCACCCGCACGCGCGTCAGCTTCGAGTCCGGCATGGCCCAGTTAGGCGGCCACGCCCAGTTCATCGAGAGCAAGACGACGCAGATCAGCCACGGCGACACCGCCAAGGAGATCGGCGAGATCATCGGCCGCTATACCGACGGCATCGCCATTCGCCAGGTGGACTGGGGCGTGGGCAACAAGTATATCCGCGAAGTGGCCGAGGCCTCCCGCGTGCCCGTGCTCAACATGCAGTGTGACATCTATCACCCGTTCCAGATTCTGGCCGACATGATGACCATCATGGAGAAAAAGGGCGACCCGCGCGGCAAGACCATCAACGTCAGCTACGCCTACGCCAGCAGCTACCAGAAGCCCATCAGCGTGCCCCAAGACCTCATCCTGCTCATGACCCGCTTTGGGATGAACGTTCGCCTGACCCATCCACCGGAGTTCAAGCTCATGCCCGACATCGTGGAACAGGCGCGCGAAAACGCTCGCCGGGCGCATGGCTCGTTCGAGATCCTCGATGACTTCGACGCCGGTTTTAAGGACGCCGACGTGATCTACGCCAAGAGCTGGGGCAGCATGCTGACCACNTCCGACCATCAGGANTCGGCCGAGATCAGCAAGAAGTACACCAACTGGATCACCGACGAGCAGCGCATGGCTCTGGCCAAGGACGACGCCATCTACATGCACTGCCTGCCGGCCGACCGCAACATCGAAGTGACCGACGGCGTTATCGACGGCCCGCAGAGCGTCGTTTATGACGAAGCCGAGAACCGCCTGCACGTGCAAAAGGCCACGATGGCCCTGACCATGTAATCGCGCGATTTGACCCTGACGGCCGGCCGCCGACCACTGCCCCACAAATCGTGCCGGTGGTGGCCGGCGGCCTGTCGTTTGTTATTTGTTCCTACCCCCGAACCGGAGATAGAGACCCATGACCCAAAAACTGGCCGTCATCGCCATCGGCGGCAACTCGTTGATCAAGGACAAGCAGCACCAGAGCGTCGAGGATCAATACCAGGCGGCGCACGAGACCGCCGGCCACATCGCCAAGATGATCCAGGACGGTTGGAACGTCGCCATCGCCCACGGCAACGGGCCGCAGGTCGGCTTCATCCTGCGCCGGTCGGAGCTGGCCGCCCACGAGCTGCATGAAGTGCCGCTCGACGTCTGCGGCGCGGACTCGCAAGGAGCCATCGGCTACGCCTTGCAGCAGAGCCTGCAGAACCACTTCCTCGACATGGGCATCGACAAGCCCGTGGCCACGATCGTGACTCAGACCGAAGTGGACGCCAACGACCCCGCCTTCGAAAACCCCACCAAGCCAATCGGCTCCTTCATGGGCGAGGATGACGCGCAACGGCGCATCGAGGTCGACGGCTGGGATTGCGTCGAGGACGCCGGGCGCGGCTGGCGGCGCGTCGTCGCCTCGCCCATCCCCAAGCGCATCGTCGAAGAGGCGTCAGTCAAGGCGCTGATAGATGCCGGCCACATCGTCATCACCGTCGGCGGCGGCGGCATTCCCGTGGTGGCCGACGAGCAGGGACATCTGAAGGGGATCGCCGCCGTCATCGATAAGGACTTTGCCTCTTCGCTGCTGGCCACCCGGCTGGGCGCGGACACGTTCATCATCAGCACCGCCGTCGAGAAGGTCGCCATCCACTTCGGCAAGCCCGATCAGACGTGGCTCGACCGCGTGACTCTGGCCGAGGCCAAGGCCTATCTGGCCGAAGGCACTCACTTCGCCAAAGGCAGCATGGCGCCCAAGATCCAGGCCATCATCAACTTCCTGGAAGCGGGCGGCACGCATGCCATCGTCACCGATCCCGCGAGCATCCCGCAGGCCTTGGCGGGTAGGACAGGGACGCATTTTGTGCAGTAACAAGTAAGAAGTAAACAGTAAACGGTGTACTGTTGTCAGTTGCCCGCTGGGAACTGGATAGTGGTCACTGGACGCTAAACATGGAACACGTACTACACCTGAGAAGCCTCATCAGCGGCCGGACGTTCGGGACCGACGAGATCGACTACGTCGATCCGGAATACGGGCCGGACGGCATCGTCGATGTCGTCTATGACTATGATGTCATCAAGCGCAACATCAGCCGCGAGTGCCTGCGCCGCAACGAGGAGTACTCCATCTGGCGATATAA
>JAACJX010000118.1 GCA_014237545.1 Ardenticatenia bacterium
GCACGGCCGTCGCGGCGCACGGGTTCCAGGCAGTCCAGCGGCGCCCATCCCGCCTGGCCGCCGGCCGCGGTGGCCCACAACCAGCCGCTCTCCACCAGGTCGCCGCTGACCACGTCGCCCGGCACCAGTGGAAGTTCGGCGGCATCGTAATCGCGTTGCAGGACGCCGCTCTCGCCTTCGGGGCGCAGCCAGCTTTCGGGCACCCAGCCCTCGCGGCCGTCGGCGGCCGCGGCCCACACCCAGCCGGGGAACTCGTCGTCGCGGCGGCCGAGCGTCAGCCGGTCGCCGGCCGCGCCGCGGATGGGATCGGGATAGTGAACTTGCCAGGGTTTGACGGCGCGATAGGTGGGCATGTCCGTTTTATTCGGTGGCGTCGTATGGCTCATCCGCCTCGCGCAGCATGAGCTCTGTTGCGCGAGGCGTTTTCCGCGGTCGCTCTATCAAACGACCGGTCACGTACTTGTGCAGGATGCTGGAAATAAGGGTCTGGTAGGGGATGCCTTCTTCCAGGGCGATCTCCTGGATGGCCAGCAGATCGGCGGTGGTGATGCGAATATTGACGCGGCGATCCTTGCGAAGGGTATTGGCAGCCACGGCTTGGTGACGNGCGATGGCAGCCGCTTCATCGGGCACGGATACCCATTCCCCGCGTTCGTAGGACTCGAGAATCTCGCGCTCTTCTTCATCAAGTTGGGCGGTCAGTTCCTTATCTTCTATATCATCAAAGTCACCTAGCTGTGCGGTCAATCCTTTTTCGTCCATGTTCATCTCTTTNCGATATATTGTCGCGTGGCTTTTCGGCTTGGGATAATCGTCTTCAAGAATATATAGTCATCTTCCTCGATAAACGGCACAAGATACACNTAATCATCAATGAGGACGAAGTACAGTTGTTGGCCGGGGTATTTAACCTGATTTGGATGGTCTCTGATGGCTAATAAGTCTCCCTTCTGAATGTGGATGACGATCTGTTCAAATGTCACGCCACGCAATTGTTGCAAGAGTTTGTTCTTCTCCTCATTCCACTTGTGCTTCTGCTCCATATCTTATCACACCGTGTGCCGAATGGCATCACGACCATAATTGGAAATTCATTGTGTGGCTTTACCGTTCATTATGCAGTGTAGCGGAATCTGTCTCGCCTACTTTATTGCATCAACCGTCTACAATTTTTGCCTAGACCCTTGCTCCAACTACGTACGCCAAGCTGCTGCGCCAGGTGGCCGTTTGCTCTATCAGTTGCCGATCGTAGCGTCCGGCGATGGACTTGATTTCTGCCTCAGTCAGACCGCCAGCTAATAGCCGTTCCCGGTAGTTCGGCCGCCCGTTGGCTGTGCCTTCCCCAAACCAGCGTTCCAAATGAGCAGCGGTGATCAGACGTTCCTCTGTCTGTACCTCAACCGTCACGCGCACATCCGCCAGCCCGGCCGCCTCCAATGCGACCTTCAAATCCCTTTCATCCCAATTGACCATCGGGTCATCCGGGTCGGTATAGATGGCCTCTTCGGCGGCAATCACCTTGTCGCGCAGCTTCGTGTCGCGTCCCCACTCGACGAGGTTGTAGAGTCGCTGGGTGTGACGCGGGATGGATTGGGAGAAAACGAGGCGGCCGCCGGGTAGCAAATGCGTGCTCAAAACCTGACAGGTTTCAGAAAACCTGTCAGGTTTGGAAACCGGCAGGATGTTGCGGCCGAGGATGACGTCGAAGCGTACGTCCTCTTCGCCGCGCAGGGCCAGCAAGTAGGCCAGTTCGCCTACCGCGCCAACCAGCACGGCCGGGCGCTCGACGTCGGGCAGACGGGCCGCCTGCTGCCGCAGCGCCTCGCCGGCCGCCTCATCGGCCGCCAGCGCCCACACGCCGCCCTCCGGCGCGCGGCGCACGGCCTCCCACGTCAGCAGACCGCTGCCGGCGTTAACATCGAGAACCAGGTGGTGGCGTTGGATGCCGGCCATCTCGAACAGCCGGTCGCGCAGGCCGCCGAGCTGGCGGCCGCTGCTGGCCACCGTGCGTTGCAGCCAGGCGTCCTTGGCCCGGTTGGTCGGGCTGGTTGTCAACACTTCAAGGTGGCCGGGCGCGCCCACATCATCATTTTCGACCATCGCTGCCAGCTGCGCCTCGCGGCGCCGGGCGACGTCGTCGCGGATGGCCCGCTCGTAGCCCAGTTCGCCGGGCTGGTAGAACACCTTGCCCTGCAGCGCGTCGGGCAGGTATTGCTGGGCCACCCAGTGGTCGCGGTAGGCATGGGGANACAGGTAACCCTGTCCGTGGCCAAAGCCTTCCTTGTCGCGGTTGCCGTCCTTCAGGTGGTTGGGCACGTCGGCCTCTCGCTCCTTTTCGACAACGCCGAGGGCATCGAAGAACGCGAAAGCGGAGTTGGACTTGGGCGCGGTCGACAGGTAGATGGCCGCCAGCGCCAGCGGGTAGCGCCCCTCCGGCAGGCCGATGCGCTCGAACGTCTCCCAGCAGTTGACGACGACGACCATGGCCTGCGGGTCGGCCATGCCCACGTCCTCCCCGGCGAAGATGGCCATGCGGCGGAAGATGAAGCGCGGGTCTTCGCCGGCGTAGACCATCTTGGCCATCCAGTAGAGGGCCGCGTCGGTGTCGGAGCCGCGCAGGCTCTTAATAAAGGCCGAGATGGTGTCGTAATGGACGTCGCCGTCCTTGTCGTATAGCACGGCCCGGCGCTGGATCGACTCCTCGGCCACGTCCAGGTCGATAGTGATGACGCCGTTCTCGTCCGGCGGGGTCGTCTCGACGGCCAGCTCCAGCGCGTTCAGCACCCCGCGGGCGTCGCCGTTGGCCACGTCGACCAGATGATCGAGCGCCTCTGGCTGCAGGGCGACTTTCAGGTTGCCATAGCCCCGTTCCGGATCGCCCAACGCCTGCACGGCGATGGCCCGCAAGTCGTCTTCAGTCAGCGGCCGCAACTGGAAGATGCGGCTGCGGCTGACGAGCGCCTTGTTGACCTCGAAGTAGGGATTCTCCGTGGTCGCGCCGATGAGGATGATCGTCCCGTTCTCCAC
>JAACJX010000318.1 GCA_014237545.1 Ardenticatenia bacterium
CCAACGACGAATTATCAACGATGGTGGATACCAGCGACGAATGGATCTACCAGCGTACCGGGATCCGAACCCGTCATATTGCCGCCGCCGAGGAGACTACGGCCACCCTGGCGTTCGAGGCGGCGGCCCGAGCCCTGAAGGTGGCCGACCTCCACCCGTCGCAGATCGATCTCATCATCGTTGCCACTTCCACCGATCAACACCTCGCGCGCCGCCCCTTGTCGCGTATACCAGCCCGCTTTCATTTGTTTCATCGTGTCACTCAAAAGGGTAGCCCTTAAGTGTTTTTTCGAATGGTTCATTAACACTTGCCTGGGGCCAAGACCTGACAGGTGGGCGAATAATAACCTGGTAAAACAAGTAGTTTCTTCGCCCACCTGTCAGGTCTGGACGTTCCAAGGTGAGAAGACTTTCTTCGACGACCTAAGTGGTTCTCTCGCTTAATTTGGAAACTCGGTTTCCAGCTCCGAACAGGGTGATCCCTAAGCCAGGGTCAGGCAAGTTTGAGTGTACGGGCAAGCGGGCCGGCCGGCAAATGAACGGCCTGTCTCCTGTTACCGCTCTGTTACCGGCCCGCGACCGCTCCCGTTACCGCCGCCTGCTATTCTTCCCAAATCAGGCGAAATCATGACGCTTTATCTCGATTTGAACGCATTTTCGGAAGTGATCCACGCCGCGCCGACGGACAGCGACCTGCTGCGGCGCGTCGACCGGCGCGTGGCGACCTACTACCTGGCCCTGCCGCTGGCCGGCGAGGACAACCGCGTCACGGTCGCCACGGCTTACCCCGACAACGCCGACGCGTTGCGCGTGCTGGAGCGGCTGCTGCAAGCGGCCGTTGTGCCCGTGGCCGGCTCCGAGGACGACTTGCTGGCGGCCATCGCCCGGTTCTACCCGGAGAGCGCCCCCGGCGAGGCAGCCGTCATGGCCTGGAGCGACGACCCGGCCTGGACCGAGCCGGTCATCGCCGCGGCCAATGCCTTCGGCCGCGCCGCCGGCCGCACGGTCGTCATCATGGATTCCACGGCCGCGGTGGACGAGGTCATCGCCCGCGCCGGCTATGACTTCTCGCTGCTCGTAGCCCACGTGTCCGGCGCGGCGGCGCGCGAGCGGCTGGTGCGGCAATCCCCCGTCTCGCTGCTGCTGGTGCGCGGCCCCTACGCGCCCATCGACCGCACGCTGGTGGCGCTGCGCGGCTATGGCTCGGACTTCGAGACGCTGGAGCGGATTTACCCGCTGCTGGCCCGTGAAGGGACCGGGGCCACGGTGCTGCCCCTGACGCATCCTGGCTCGGCCCGGGGCGGCGACCCGCTGAACGGCAACGCCGCCGCCCGCCGCCACCTGCGGCAGTTTCNCCGCGACGCCAACCGGTCCGGGGCGCGGGTGGACATCCGCCTGAGCCAGGGGGACCCGGCCGACCNGATCGCCGGCGAGCTGGCCGGCGGGCGCTATGACATGCTCGTCGTGGCGGCCGAAGCCGAGGGGNAGTTTGTCTGGCGGGTGCTGTCGCGCATCGAGCGCGAGGGGATCTGGCCGGAGCGGCCGGTGATGCTCGTCCGNCCNCCGGTCANAGTGACGCATGCGGATACGANATACGAAATACGAAATACGAAAAACGGCATACTGGAGAAGTAGACCAACCATGTCACGCATAACGAAGATGTTTTTTTTGATGGTAGTCGTGGGATTGACCCTGTCGCTGGTNGCCTGCGGCGGGGGCGCGGCCAATACAACCGGCGCGGACACGGCCAATGGCCAACCCCGCACCATCTCTGTCTCGGGCGCGTTCGCGCTCTTTCCGATGATGACCGTCTGGGCCGAGCAGTACGCGGCCGCCAACCCCGGCATNCGCTTTGACGTGCAGGGCGGCGGCGCGGGCAANGGCATGACCGACGTGCTTTCCGGCGCGGTGGACATCGCCATGGTCTCGCGCGAGATCAAGGCCGAAGAGGCCGATCAGGGCGCGTTCGGCGTCCCGGTCACCATCGACGCCGTCGTGCCCACGGCCAACGCCAACAACCCCCATCTGGCTGATCTGCTGGCTACGGGACTGACGCCGGAGAAGGCGGCCGCCCTGTGGATCGGCCAGAACACCACCACTTGGGGCCAACTGCTGGGCACCGACGCGGCCGAGGCCATCACCGTCTACACCCGCTCCGACGCCTCTGGCGCGGGCGAGGTATGGTCGAAATACATGGGCGGCACGGCCCAGGAAGACCTGAAGGGCACGGCCGTCAACGGCGACCCGGGCCTGGCCGAGGCGGTGCGCCAGGACACGCTGGGCATCGGCTACAACAACATCGGCTTCGCCTATAACTTGGAGACCGGCGCCCAACTGGACGGGCTGGTCGTGATTCCCCTCGACCTCAACGGCGACGGGAGCATCAGCGCCGATGAGAGCTTCTACGACACGAAAGACGCCATCGCCGGGGCCATCGCCAGCCGCACTTACCCCTATCCGCCGGCCCGCGAACTGTACCTCGTGACTAAGGGCGAGCCGGACGCCGACATCGTCGCCTTCTACCGCTGGGTGCTGACCGAGGGCCAGGCACTGGTCGACGACGCCGGCTACGTGAACCTCAACGCGGACCAGATCGAAGCCGCCCTCGCCCTACTAGGCGATTAATGAACCACGGATGCTCATGGATTAGACGGATTATTCGAAGCCGATAAATCCGTCTAATCCGCGAGCATCCGCGGTTGAAACATTGATAGGAGAATGACATGGAAATCTTACGACCGGATACCGTCAAGCTGAAATCCATCGAAGTCGCCGCGCCGCGGACGGCCGCGCCGGATTTCCATCGCCCCCGCGGGCGAGCCCGGACGATCAAGAGCAACGTCGCCCGGCGGGTGTTGTTCGCCGCCGCGGTGTTGCTCATCTTGCTGCTTGTGGCCATCGGCCTGGTGCTCGTGAATGAAGCGCTGCCTATCCTGCGGCAGCAATCGCTGGTCGACATCCTCACCTCTCGCGAGTGGCATCCGACCCAGCTGGCGTTTGGGCTGCTGCCGTTCATCGCCGGCAGCTTTATCGTGAC
>JAACJX010000316.1 GCA_014237545.1 Ardenticatenia bacterium
ACCCAATACGCGCGCTAATTTCATCGCAGCACCTCAAAGTAGGTCGGCTGGCCGCTCACGGTAACGTGCACGCGGCCATCGTCGGTTCTATCCGCTTCATCGTTAACGATTACACCGGCCGCGCCATAGAGGCTGATCGTCCGCACTTCTTCCGCGACGATGGACAAGCTGGCCGTGTCCTTGCTGGCCACCGGGTTCAGCCANGCCACGTAGAGNGNGCGGCCGGTGGCGGGGTCGTGGAACTGGTAGGCTTCCATGGTGTTGTGNCNGGTCTCCGACGGCGGCACCACGCGCACNAATTGCTTGCCGGTCAGNGTGTTGACGGTCGCCTGGTAGGCTGTNAATGACAACTTGCGATAGGGGATGGTGTCGCGCGTGACCAGNCCATAATCGCCGGAACCCTCGCCNGGATCGTGCAGCATCCACCAGATCATCACGTCCAGATCGGCGGCCAGGCTCTGCACGAATAGCTGGGCCACGTAACGCGCCTGAATCTCCTCGCTTCCTGCCTGGCCAGGCGTGTCGTTGCTCTGCCAGCCTGCCTCGGTGATAATGATGGGCTTGTTCAGGCCATAGCTGACCAGCTTCTGGCGCAGGTGAACGGTTTTTTCATAGAGGCCCGATCCGCCGTTGGCCGTCCCCGGCGGAAGCCAGTTAACGGCGAATGCCGGGTAAGTATGGAAGTTAAAGATGTCGAAATATGACCCCGCGCCGGCCTTCAAGACGTCGTCCAGGAAGGACCGCACGAACGGCCCGCCCTGATCGATGAAGAAATCATAGGCGATACCGCCGAACACGACTTTGGCATCCGGGTTATGACTTTTCACCACCGGATAAACCGCCTTGAGCATCGCCGCATATTCGGCCGGATGCTGTCCCCAGCGGCCGTCGGTCGAATCAAGTCGGCGGTCGGGTTCGTTGTAGAACTCCCAGTAGTCGACGATAGGCGAGCCCGGCGCGTCCATGTAACCATCGCCGTCGTACCGCTCCACGAGAGCGCCGACAAACTCCTTGAACCCCTCTAGCCCGGCCGCGTTGAGCGGGCCGTCGGGCTTAAAGCCATCGTAGCGGGCCCACGTTGGCGCGGTCTCGATGGTGCCGATGACGCGNACGCCCGAACCGCCGGAGCGCTCGGCCGCGGCCAGCGGCTGATCGGCGTAGGCCCACAGGTAGCCGCTGGGGGGTGTATTGGCCGGCTCCACGGACCCCCAATTGACGGCCACGCGCAACCAGGTCGCCCCGCTGTCCATCAGGCTGGGATAATAGCGGGAGATGGGGCGCGAGTCGTTATAGGTTTGCACGCCGAAGATGGAGTCGCGCGACCATTTGGTCGGCCGGCCGGACATGGTGATCGGCATCAAGACTCTGGTGGTCTGCTCGGGGGCGGCCGGCTCGATGCTTTCCGCGGCCAGACGCTTGTCGGCCGCCGAAACCAGGGTCACGAGCGCCAGCAGAACGGCAATCAGGCCGGTTACCATTTGAAATGAGGAAGGACGATGAATGTGACGCATAAAGTGATCAATTCCTGTCGGTGAAGTCGCTCTTTCCGGTCATGCCTCAGCGCGAGACGACCACCGGCAAGAATCCCTGATTAAAATACGGCGCGCGCCAGGCCAGGATCGCGTTCGTCCCCGGCGCGGCGATCCACGCCGTACCGCTGGAGTCGGTGGTGATGCCCGCCGGCCGCGGGTTCGCNCCGGGCAGCGGNATCTCNTAGAGCGTGATNGCCCGGTTCGTTTCCTTGTTGGTGATGAGNAGCCCNGCCCGGTTGCCCTTCGGCTCGGTGAACCAGGTGTAATATTTGCCGCCTGACAGTTGCAGGAAGAGGCTATTCACATCCGTNTTNTGATTATTGAGNGCGTACCANCGCCAGTAGCCCAGNGTGCCCGGCGCGTAGCGGCCGACATAGTNCTTCGACGGGCTGCTGATCCACGGTAAATCGCCNGGGGAGTTGGGCACGGTGGCAATGCTGCCCGGNTCCCACGGTGGTTGGTTGAAATCNAGNACGGGAATCTGTTCAAAGCGCTGCGAGGGNATNGCCGCGCTTGGATTCAACCGGATGACTGACTTCAGNCCGGGCGCNGTGAACCAGATGCTGTCGTTGCTCGACACGGCCACGTCTTCCGGCTTGCCGCCGGGCGTGGTGAANNTGAACTCCTCGAACTTGGCNGTGGCCGGTATGAAGCGGGCCATCTTGTCGCCGTTNTTCTCNGCGAACCAGACGTGGCCGTTGGGCGCGATGGCGATGCCCATCGGCTGGCTGTTGNCGGTGGGNATNGCATACTCGGTNATCTGCCCGTTGGCNGGATTNAGCCGGCCGATCTTGTTGCCCAGCCGCTCCGTGAACCAGATGTACTGGCCNTCGTANGCCAGGTCGTAGGGGGCGCTGTTGGCCGTCGGCACNTCGTACTTGGTGTGCGTCGCCTGCCCGTTGCCGGCCACGACGAGCTTGCCGATGGCGTTGGCGTTCTGCATCGTATACCACACCTGCCCCGGCCCCAGGGCGATGATATTAGTCGGCTCGCTGCCGGCGGTCGGAATGGAA
>JAACJX010000082.1 GCA_014237545.1 Ardenticatenia bacterium
GGTAATAGACCGGGTTGTTGAGCGAGTAGTGGCAGTCGGTGCACTCCAGCACGCGCTCCATGTGGATGTCCCACGAGCGGCCGAGCGTGTTTTTGTCCTGCAAATTCAACCCGCCGGCGTTGAGACGCTGCGGGGACATGATCTGCCCCGTGGTCAGCGTGTTCCAGTCGGCCGTGGTCAACTCGTCCAGCGTCAGCGGCGCCTCCACGTTGTGGACCACGCCGTGACANCTGCCGCAATTNGCCNCCGTCGGGTCGCTGACNGTCACANATTCGGGCAGCAGATTACCGGAATCATCAAATGCCTCCGGATTATAAGCCCAATTCCCCTGNTCNCCTTCTCCCCNGCTCNCCTGCTCCACAATGCCCGTCCCAAGGAGCGTCGCCGTTGTCGCCCCGCCGAAATCGCCCGCGGCCAGCGCCGCCACGCGGGCCTCGTTGTTGGCCGCCGGCAGATGGCAGGTGAAGCAGTTCAACTCGGCCGTGCCCGACTGGTCCCAGTCCCAGGCCTGCAACTCGCCCGAAGCCGGATCGACGATGGACGAATCNACCGCCAGGTCGGACGCGGCCAGCGGGCCGCCGTTGCGGCTGGTGACAGCCGGGCCGCCGCCCGCGTGGCGCTCGCCGAATAGTTGCACCCAAGCCGGCGTGGTCAGATCGGTCGTCGCGTCCCCTTCGGGTGACAGATAGCCGTAATAGATCGGGTTCCATTTGCCGAACAGGCCCGCGCCGGTGTCCCACGGCCGCCCGCCGGGGATCGTCCCGGGGTCTGCGTAGGTCCCCAGGCCGACGTCACTGTGAAAATTGTTGGCGGCGATGAAAGCCGTATCGTGGCAGCCGCCGCAGGTGGTCATCGTGGACACGGCCTCGCCGCTGTCCAGGACGTTGTTGCTGCTGGCGTCGAGCAGCGGGAATACCGGATGAATGGGCGAGCGCGCCGGCGCGGGGGCCGGCTCGCCTTCCTGTGCCGTGGCGATGCGCCCGAACAAAAATATCGAGATTGCGGTTATCAAAGCCACTGCCGCAATCATTCTGATGGCCTGGCCGAACCTGCCCAGGCCGGCGCGAACATTCTTCGTAAAGCGTGCCATTGTGTCGCCTTTAATCAGCCACGAATTACAAGCCAGGACTCTGATGGAACGATCGACGCGCTCCTACCTCTGAATTCCTAATTCGTAATTCGTATTTCGTAATTTATTGCCCCGTTTGCTTNTCGCGGCCGCCCCAGGTCATCGGGTCACCGAAGTACCCGAGGGCTTCCCAGTCCATGCGGCCGTTCTCGCCGTGGCAGTCGTAGCACTGCAACGCCTGTTCTTTCGGCTGCACCATGTGGGTCAGCGACCAGTACATCTCCGTCGGCGCAAACCCGTATTCGCCGCTGTAGGCCAGACCGGTATTACCCTCGTTTAGACGAAAGGCCTGGTCCCAGTCAAAGTTGGTCCAGAACCCGTCCTTGCCGGCNGTCACGGGAATGAGCAGATACTGGTTCACGACGTCATACGGCTGGCGGGCGGTGTGGACCTTGAACGGCCATATCTTCGCCGCCGGGTCGTTGATGCTGCCCAGCGGCCGCGAGAGCGTTGTCGTNTGCGTCGGGTCGATCAGGTCGCCCACGATGTANCGGTCGCCGTCGCCGTTCCACCATGTGTAAGCCGGCTGAAAGTCGTGCTCGTANACGAAATTGCCCTTGATTTTGAGGTAGGTATGCGGGTCCTCCGGCAAATCCTGCCCGGCGGTCGACCAGTCCCAGTCCATCTTCGTGGCGTGGCGAATGGCGCCCTGTGGGATGTGGCAGGTCTGGCAGGCCACGGCGTCGACGTGGGCGTTGATGCGCGCGTCGGCGTGGAGGTCGGAGGCATGGCAGTTGGTGCAGGCCAGCTCATCCTTCACCTGTGGGCTGACGGAGATCATGTGGCCNGTGATCTGATGGTCGTCGCCGGCGTGGCAATCGACGCACTCAAACCCCTCGCGCCCCATGTGGACGTCAACCGTCGCGTCCGGGTAGAAGAGGCTCTCATCCAGGTCGCCGTGCTTGACAGCGTTGCCGCCGCCGCCGTCGAAGTGGCAGCTGCCGCAGTTCTGCCGGGTCGGGCGGCCGACGCTGCCCGCCGCCGCGACCAGGTCAACGCCCTCGGCCGNATTGCCGTAGGTGCCCTTGCCGTAGATGCTCATGTCGGCGTGGCAAGCCAGGCAGTCGACCGCGGTCTGATCCTGAAAATCGAACGACGCGTCTGCCCAGCCGTAGCCGGTATGACACTTCGTGCAGCCGGACCAGTTGCCCTGGATGCCAATGCAGAAGTTATTGATCTGGTTTTTCTTGCCGACCGTCACCGGCTCGTCGCGGCCNGGCAACATCAGCGGCTCGCTTTCCCACGTCCAGTGGGTGGTGGCCATCACCTGGGTCGCCGCCTCTTCGTGGCACTCCAGGCAGGCGGCGGTGACTTCCGGCCCGGTGGCATACGGGCCNGTCATCAGCGCGCTGTGGTCGGTATGGGCCGGCGTCGGCTTGACGTAGTCCCACGGANCGGTTGAAACCTCGTCCCCCGACGAGGCAAAGAGAAGGACAGGGACGGCGATGATCAGGATCGTCACAAGCAAGCCGACGATCCAGATAAAGCGAAACTCCTTCATAGTGGCTCCATTCCAGAGGTGGGTGGCTCGTTGTCGAGCTACCTAATTTTCGACGCTAATAAGTCCCGTCTGGCGGGCAAGCGAATCGCGCAGGATCTGGCGCATGGTGTCCAGAACGTCGATGACGCGCGGCTCGGAAAGGTGGTAAATGACCGCTGCCCCATCACGCTCGGCGGCGACCATGTGTCGCTCGCGCAGGGTTTGCAGATGTCGGGAGACGGTCGGTTGAGGCATGCCGAGGTCGATAGCCAGCTGGCTGACGTTGCGCGGTTGTTCGCCAAGCGCGTAGAGGATATTCAACCGCTTGGGATCGCCCAGCGCCTGGCATACGCTGGCGTGCAATAAGTTAAGTTCATCGACAGATGGCCGTTCCATAAGAAATCCTCATGTATTCGGATATCCGAATATATGAGTACTTTACGCGTGAACCCCGGCTCTCCCTAGTGATGATCCTCATGGGTGGTACATGACATTTGTCACCTGTGGCGCGGCGCGTCATGGTGGAGATGAGGTTGCGTGCGCTCAGCCCGTTTCGTCGTCAACTATTATTTACAATCGTCAATAATTGTTATATAATNCCGTTATAGCAAGTTAGATGGAGAGGTCGCTTGGTCCCGAACCCCGAACTCAATGTAGGTCTGCGTATCCGCACGTTGCGCGAGCGACAGGGTCTCTCGCTGCGCGGGCTGGCGGAACGGTGCGGCCTCTCCACCACCGCCATCAGCCAGATCGAGCGCGGCGACAACTCACCCACGGTCTCTTCTCTCCACATGCTGGCCACGGCGCTGGGTGTGTCGATCACCGACCTGTTCCAGGACGAACGCNGCACGTCGGCCGTTTTGGTGACGACCGATAATCGCATGCGGGCCGAATCCGGCGGGGTGGTCATGGAGAGCCTGGGCATCGGCCTGCCCTACCAGCAGCTGGAGCCNTTTCTGGTCACGCTGGCCCCCGGAGCGGGCAACTCCGACCAGCCTGTCAGCCACGCCGGCGAAGAGTTTGTCCACTGCCTCGCGGGCCGCTTCGACTACTGCGTCGACGGCCGGCCCTACCGTCTGGAAGCGGGTCACAGCCTGCTCTTCGAGGCGATCCGGCCGCACTACTTCCACAACCCCACCGGCGCGCCGGCCCAATTCCTGCTCGTCTTCCAGGCCGGCGGCGGGGGCGAGCTGGCCCGCCGCATTCATGCCGAACAGGGAAGGGAATCAGCAGAGACGGGCGACGTATAACTATAAGCCTCACTCATCTGGAGGGGTCATGAACCGCCACAATCTGAAAACCCGCGGCATCATCAGCTTACTGGCGGTGATGATTTTAGTTGGCCTCCTGGCATCCTGCGGCGGCGGCGAACCGGCCGCTAACGGATTCACACCGACCGCCCCGGCCGACTCTGTCCCTGAGGGCGTTTTGGCAGCGCGCGAGGCGGTTCTGGCGGAGCTGCGCGAGGTTGTCGTAGAGTGCGTCCCCCCGAAACAGGCCACTTGGACGCAAGACGACGTACCGGTTGCGCCCGAGGGGTATAACGTCTATCGCTTTCTGTCGTCCGATTGCGCCATCACTATCACCGTGTCCCAGGAGCCAACCGACGACCCAATCTACCACGTGGCCCTGGGCGACGGGGCGACGGGGTTCTGCTGGCANGCGATCGTGAATGCCCGCGGTCAGATCTTGCGCACCGGCGCCGAGGCCCAGACCGATCCGGTGTTCGGCAATCCGGCCAAGAATTATTGCGAGGCCAACGGTTTCACTTTCGAGATGGTCGCATTGTCCTCGGGGCAAATGTGCGGCCGNTGCACTTTCGACGACGGCCGCTCGTGCAACGCCTGGGCCTACTTCCACGGCGCGTGCACGCCGGAAAACGCGCCTACCCCGGAACCGTAGACGGGCTATAAAAAAAGAACACGGATAACACAGATCACGTCGATCGCGCTACAATGCGCGACGACGTATGAGCAACCCCTTCCTGATCCTCGTCCATGCCGCGCGGCTGGCGTGGCGCAACGCCTATCACACGCTTCTCATCAGCGCGGTATGGCTGGCGGCCCAGTTGCTGGTGGTCACCGGCCCGCCGGCCACGGCCGTCCTCTTCGCCATGGCCCATCATACGTCCGAGGAGGCGTTCTGGAACGCGGGCAACCTGTGGCATTCGTTTCGGGAGTTGTTCGTCCCGGCCTGGCTGTGGGCAATGCCCAACGTCGTCGTCGTCGGGGCGCTGGCCTGGGGACCGCTCTCCGGCTGGTGGGGGCAAACGGGCGCGGCGCTGGTCATGCTGCAGGGGGTCTGGGCATTCCTGGCGACCGGGTGGTTGGGGCTGAATCTTTTCTACTGGCCAATGTGGCTGGCGGCTGTCTCGCCGTCGGTCCGGGCGGGCTATGCCGGTAGCGCGCGCTTTTGGCGGCGCGAGCCGGTCACTGCCCTCTACATATTCCTGGTTTGCACCCTGGCAGCCTTCCTCTCATTGCCGCTGATGTTGCCGTTTGTGCTGGGCGTCGCGTTCTGGATCGCCCTGGCGGCCGAAACAGCGGTGAGATTCCGCCGGGGCGAGACCGAACGAGCGGGATGAAGAAGGGAGAATGGGCTTACACATTCTCACGGACAATACGGATTCCCCTCGTTATTCTTGAAATCTGCGTAATCGGCGAAATCTGTGGATCACCATCTTCCGTAGCCAATCTTTGACGCAAAAATTTTGNGTCTAGGGGTAGCTAGCGGGGATCAGGGTCAGGGGGTCGATGTTCGTTCCCAGACGCTTGTCGTAGACGTTTAGATGGGTGTGATAGCCGCAATCGCGCCCGGCACACAGGTTCCCGGCCATGTCGAGCGTGTAGCCGATGTTGCTCTCCGTGCCGATGGCCTGTCCGGCACTGACTGCCTCGCCGAGCGCTGGCGTGTAGACGCCGTGGAGGTAGAGGACGGCGTAGAAATCATTCTCGATCTGGATGTAGGTATTGCCCCACTGGTCGTAGCCGGCGCCGGTGACGAAGCCGTTGATGATCGACTTGATAACCGCGCCATTGCCGGCGGCGATGTCGATGGCGTAGTGGCCGTAGGATTGGCCGTGGATGCCCTGCGTCAGAAAGTACTCATCGTAGGGCATAGAGATAGCCGAATGCCAGGTCATATCGACCTGGGGCGGCTCGCTNGTGGCGATGATTTCCTGCACCTCGGGCGCCGCGGTCACGTAGGCTACCGGCGTCCCCTCGGCGTTGGTCGTCGCCANCGACGGGTCGCCCTCGCCCGCCCAACCGCGCACGATATTCACCGCGAATAGCATGAGAAGGGCCACGCCGGCCAGAGTCATCCCGTCAATTCGAATGCGCATGTTCGTTCATCGCCCGCTAGGTAGGAGTAGCATCCAAGGATNTCGCAGCTTTAATATATGGAATTCAAGATCGCGATGGACCTAAATGATAATAGACCTGAGCCCTTGATAGTCGCCGTTCTGTTCTATAGTATAGAACAATTGTGCTATTTTGCAACAAGTGAATGGTACCATCTTCCGGCTTTTTTCTCGGCCAGATCTATTGCACATCCTCGAAACAGGTGACATTCATAGCCCGCAGATCATGACGTTAGTCACTAAAATCGCCGGAAGGTATCCCCTATACTGCCTATAAGTCCCTTACTCTTGGAGGAGCGGCCCTCTGGTCGGGAGGACCGGTGCCGGTGGGGCCATTGCCTGTGAAATGAAAACACGCCGGGTCCAGACCCCGTCTCCAATCCGGCGCGGAGCCTAAACAATGAAACGAATTGCGTATCTGATATTCCTTCTAATTCCCATCACCCTGATCACCATCAACACGGCCGCGGCGCAATCCGGTGACTCGCCCAAAGTCCGCGCCGTCTTTTTTTGGAGCGCCACCTGCCCCCACTGCCACTACGTAATCGACGAAGTGCTGCCCCCCATTCAAGAGTATTACGGCGATCAGCTGGAGATCGTGAGGATCGAGCTGAATTCCGAAGCAGCCGCCACGCGCTTTTACACNNCNGGCGCGGCGATGGGCCTCGCGCCGGAGGAAATGGGCGTGCCGATGATGGTCGTCGGCGACAACCTGTTGATGGGCTCCCAACAAATACCCGATGAGCTGCCCGGCCTGATCGACCGCTATCTGGCTGAGGGTGGCGTGGATATCCCGGCCATTGCCGGCCTGGAAGACCTGGCGCTGCCCGCGGTTTCGTCGCCGCCGGCGGCCGAGGCCGCTGTCGAAGAGCCGGCGCAGGTCGAACCNGCGGCGAGCGCGACACAAACCGAGGCGGCCGCACTCGCCGCCGAGCGACCGGCGGGCATCTCCGGCAGCATCCCCGCGTTTCTGGTGCTCATCNCCCTGCCGCTGGCGCTGCTCTTCGCCGGCTTGGCCGTGGCTCTGACCCGCGCCGGCCGNATCACGCCGCCGGCGGCCNGCTGGGTGGCGTGGTCGATCCCCATTCTGGCGGTGATNGGCCTGGGCGTGGCCGGCTACCTGGCCTACGTNGAGACGCAGCTGGTCGAGGCTATCTGCGGCCCGGTGGGCGACTGCAACGCGGTTCAGTCGAGCACCTATGCCCGTCTCTTCGACATCCCCATTGGCATCATTGGCCTCGGCGGCTATCTGGCGATTCTCGGGGCTTGGGTGTGGGGTCGGAATGGCAACACCACAGCGCGATGGCTGCTGTTTGGCATGGCCGCCATCGGCGTCGCCTTTTCCACCTACCTGACCTACCTCGAACTGTTTGTCATCGAAGCGGTTTGCCTGTGGTGCCTCAGCTCGGCGGTCATCATGCTGCTCATCCTGCTGGCGGCGGCCGCCTGGCTGGCCGAAGTCTGGGTGACGCCGAGGTCACCCGTTCGCCGCGCCGCCCGCGCCTGAGCTAATGCGATAATTGGTCTGTCCTCTTCTTTCATGAAAGCCGCCCTATCAAATTTAGATAGAGCGGCTTTTCACATTCTGCAAGGCCCGGATTCATGGCTCGCTCCGGCGCTCAACGAATGGTCGCCGGCAGAAATACCTGCCGCAANGGCGTAACCGGCCCAAAGCCNGTGGACGTCAATCTAACCTGACGACCAGGGGGCAGGNTGAGGGATGGGCCAGCCTTCGATTGAATGACAATCGGAACGGAGTAAGACCGGAAGGTTGCCACCTTCGCGTCAGGGTTATAGCCTGCCAATAACGTGCCTGGCTTGGCGGCCGTGGCTTTCCCCAAAGGCGTATGGACCACCAGCGATTGGCCGATGACGACGTTGCTGAGGACCATTCCCCCCTGCTCCATGCTTAATTGTCATGTGTATTTGATGACTTTCATCACTCTTTCGGGATTCACGGCCGGCATATAATTCAATGAGTATTGAATTGTTCGCCGGTGCACCATTGGCGCGCCTGCAGGAGTAATCTGTGAGCGATATCCTCTCCTTCACTGTCGGTAAATTTACCTTTACCGTACCCACTGATCGGTTGTATCACCGCGATGGCCTATGGCTGCGCGAGCAGGACCAGCGCCTGATCATCGGCGTGACGGACTACTTCCAGCAAGAGAGCGGCGATATGGCTTTCGCAGAAACGGCCGCGGCCGGCACGACCATCGCCGCCGGGGATCGACTGGCCAACATCGAGACCATCAAGGTCGACAACGAAGTGGCGTCGCCTATCTCCGGCGCGGTCGTCGCCGTCAACGACAAGCTGCAATTTGAGGCCGAGGTGATCAACCAGGACTGCTATGGCGACGGCTGGCTGGTCGCCCTTGAGCCAACCAACTGGGCGGCCGAGCGCGAGATGCTGCTCTCGCCCATGGCCTATCTCGAATATAGCCGCGCCCAGGCGCAGGAGGCGGGCCAATGACCATGAGCGACGAAAAGAAGATCATCATCGTCCCGTGCAGTGGCATCGGCAAGACCTATGGCTCGGTCAGTCGCGAGGCGGCCTACGACGTGGTCGAGGACTTGCGGCCGGATGATTCGCGCCTGGTGCCCCTCTCCATGCTNGTGATGGGCGATGAGAGCGCTCGCGACGTGGTGCGCGGTAATCAGGCCATCACCATCGACGGCTGCAAGCTGGCTTGCGCCAGCAAGATGGTGCGCGAGAGTGGNGGCGCGGTGGCGAAAGAATATGCCGTGCTTGACGCCTATCGCCGCCACCGGGAGTTCAAGCCGGCCGGTATTGCCCAACTGAACGAGGGCGGCATTCTCCTCGCCCAGGCTCTGGCCGACGAGATTGCCATCGAGATTGACCAGATGAAAAAGGAAGAATCCGNAGATTACACAGATGACGCAGANTCAAGACAANAGGAAGCCCCTTTTCTTGAAAGTAATACCCATCCGTTACAAGATCAAANATCCCCCGCTGGGATTCTTCCATCTGTGCAATCTNTGAAATCTGTGGATTCTCCCACCGAGGTGGACCATGCCTGAGTTACCGCAGAAGAAAGTCGGCATCATCGCCTGCTCGGGCGAGGAAATGGCCNAGGGGACCATCACGCGGCTGGCGGCGCTAAAGGTGCTGGAGCAGCTACGGCCGGANGACACNGTNACCATCTGCCTGCCGCTGTTCCTGGCCGGCGGCGAGGGCGACCGCGCCTTCGCCCGCTTCTACCCGACCATCGCCGTCGACGGCTGCGAGATNCGCTGCGCGGCGCGGGCCACGGCGCAATTCTCCGGTAAGCCGGCGGCTGGNGTCGTCGTGACCGAGGTCATCCGCGAGCGTGGCCTGGAGCAGCCCGCCGGCGCGCGCCGGCTGAACGAAGCCGGGCAGCAAGCCGTCGCCGCCACGGCCGACCGGGTCGCCGACCTGGTCGACGAGCTATTGGANAGACGCTGGTCNCGGCGCAAGGGGGAGTTCATCGAGGAGCAGCCCGCGTCTCCAACGACCGCCACGTGCGCNTGCGGCTCGGGCATCCCGGTACAAACGGTCTCGATCCAGGGGCATNCAGTGACACTCGTCGCCCTGCCACCNCTNATGGCCCAGTTCCACGAGGCGGGCAAGCGCCCCTCGNCGGAGACAGCCGGCGAGCTGTTGGAGCAGGTTGCGCTCTACAACCCGGTCCCGGCCGGGGAAGAAGAAGGCTACAGGGTAGCATTGTCCCGCGCCTACGCCGATTATTGCGGCGCGCTGGAGACGATTCGATGAGCCGGACAGCCATTTACCACACTACCGTAACCTGGAAAGGGGAGCATTGGGGCCACATGGCAATGGGCAACGGCCCGGAGATGCCCTTTTCCGCGCCGCCCGACGCCCACGGCCACCCCGACGTGCTGACTCCCGAAGACGCTTTCGTTGGCGCGATCAATAGTTGCATCATGATGATGTTTCTCTGGGCCGCCAAGCGGTTCAAGCTGGACCTGATCAGTTATTCGTGCCGGGCCGAAGGGACTAAGCAGATTGAGCTCGACCGGACGGAGATATTTACCGAGGTCGTGTTGCGACCGCGCATCCGCGTCTGCGCCGGTGACGAAATCCCGGAGATCGTGCGGACGCGCGTGGACAAAGCGCTGCACTCGGCCGAGAAGTACAGCCTCGTGGCCAATTCGGTGAAGTCGGCCATCCACATCGAGCCGGAAGTGGAGATCATTCAGGAGCAGGTTCTGTTTCCGGGATAAGAAGAAGAGAATCCGCAGATTACGCAGGTTACGCAGATTTTGAATCGAATTCACAAGGAAATAACTGGAGAATTGCCATGCTGAACATCAAAGTGTTAGGACCGGGGTGCAACAACTGCCACATGGTGGAAGAGGCGGCGCGGGCGGCCGTGGCCGCGTTGGGCGTCGAGGCAGAAATCGTAAAAGTGACCGACCGCGCTGAGTTCGCGCGCTATAACTTGCTGGCCACGCCTGGCCTCGTCATCAACGAGAAGCTNGTCACCGGCGGTCGCATCCCCAGCGTCGAAGAAGTCAAATCCCTCGTCGGCCGGGCGCTTGTCGCCGCCTGATTGAGCTCAGGAGGCGAGATGGAACGAGTGACCGATGACACCATGGCCGCGACAGCCGTCTTCTTCAAGGCGCTGAGCGACCCCAAACGCCTGCAAATCTTCGCCCAGCTACTGCGCGGGGACACGTGCAATTGCGAGCTGGCCGAACGGCTGGGCATGCCGGCCAATCTGCTCAGTCACCATCTGAAGGCGCTGAGCGAGGCCGGGNTGGTCACTTCCCGCCGCGACCGGGTAGACGGCCGCTGGATCTACTACTCCGTCAACCGGGCGGCCGTCGCCGGCTGGCGGGCTTATTTGCAAGAATTGCTCGAGGTTTCCGCGATTGAGGAGCGGGTTCTGTGTGGTCNAGAAGGGCATTGCGCGGATGCCTTGAGCCCTTTGCCCGCCTAATCCGAATAGTCCGCCAGCAGCGCCGGGATCTCCCGCGCGATGGCGTCGCGCACGGCGCGAAAGTCGGCCATGTCCTCGGTCTTGGCCGGGTCGGGAAAGCTGTGGTGGACGCGCTTGCCCGGCCCGAGCCACAGGGGGCACTCCTCGGCCGCCGAATCACAAACGGTGACCACCACGTCGAACTCCACGTCGCGGTATTCGTCGGCCAGCTTTGACCGGCCCGCGTGATCGATCCCAATCTCCCCCAACACCTCTATCGCTTTGGGATGCACGTAGCCGGCGGGAACCGTCCCCGCGCTCACGGCCTGCCATGTGTCGCCCAACCGGGCGTTGATGATCGCTTCGGCCATCTGGGAGCGGCAGGAATTGCCGGTGCACAAGAACAAGACACGTTTCATCAATTAACAAACTCCTTCCATTCAGCCTTTTCCAACTTGAATTTTGCTCACCTGATAACTACTTTACACTTGTTTCCGCGATGTGTGCTATACTTTTCTAGTTAACGTCTGTTTAACAAGTTCGTCACTTTGCTTCGAACGATGCTGCAACCACACCGAGGGTTGATGGCAAACCTCTGGACTGTACGTGAGGTGTGGCTATGAGAATCATCATCTGACATCCCCCCGGCTTCGGCCACCCCTTGTCCCGGACCGCTGTTCCAGCGGAACGGTTCGCTTTGCCGCGAATCGCAGCTCTGTCCCGTATTGAACAACCCTATAGCTGGGTATTTCGCCTGGTCGCCCGCAATGCGGCCGTTCGCGAGTCGTCACCATGTCAAAAGAATTTGATTTGAAGTCAACGCTGTCAAAATATCGTATCGTCGGTCTCTGGCGAATGCTCAAGGGGTATCAGGGCATGTACGTCGGCGCGTTNCTCTGTATTGGACTGGCCGCGCTGTCGCAGACAATGTTCTACTATCTCTTGCGCTACTTCACCGACAACGTCCTCGGCCGTCCNGAGGCGCGTGACGAGCTGGTCTTCGTGGCTGCCGGCTTCATTCTGCTGGCGCTGTTCCAGGGGNCGTTCACCTTCCTGGGCGGCCGCTGGGCGGCCAAGACCTCGGAAAGCGTCATCCGCCGGCTGCGCGACTACCTGTACGACCACATCCAGNGGTTGTCTTTCGCCTACCACGACAAGACGCCGACCGGCGACCTGATCCAGCGCTCGACCTCGGACGTCGAAACGATGAGGCGGTTCTACGGCGAGGAATCGATGGGNCTCGGCCGCATCCTNTTCCTGTTCATCGTCAATTTCGCGGCCCTGCTGACGCTNNANGTGGANNTGGCNCTCATCTCGGTNGTCGTCGTGCCNCTGATCATCTTCATGTCGGTCTTCTTCTTCCGCAAGATCGGCCAGCGCTACGAGATCTTCCAGGAAGAAGAGGCNAAGCTNTCNACGACGNTGCAGGANAACCTNTCCGGCGTGCGCGTNGTGCGGGCCTTNGCCCGNCAGGAGTTNGAGAAGGACAAGTTCGAGGTNACNAACCAGGGNCGNTACNNCAGCGGCCGCCGNTTGCTNNTNCTNCACGCCNTNTACTGGCCGTCGACNGANATCATNGTCCAGGTGCAGCTNATCATCGGCTACGCCATCGGNGCGACNATGGCCATCAATGGATCGATCACCATCGGCACCTTCCTGGCCTACATGGGCATGCTGACCTGGATCATGTGGCCTATCCGCATCATCGGCCGCCTGATCGTCCAGATGTCTATGGCGCTGGTCTCGTTCGACCGCGTTTCGGGCATCATTCGCGAAGATCGCGAGCCGATGGACCAGGGCACGCAC
>JAACJX010000344.1 GCA_014237545.1 Ardenticatenia bacterium
GATAGTGCTCCATGCCGCCCGCCGGGTCGCCCTGGTGGTGGGCCAGCGCGCCGAGGTTCATCAGCGCCGTCGCCTCGCGCTCCAGGTTGCCGGTTGCCCGCGCCAGATCCAGGCACGTCTCGTAGTACGACCGGGCCGTCTCCATCTCGCCGCGCAGGTAGGCCATCGTCCCCAGCCGATTGAGGGCCAGCAATTCCAGCGTCGTGTTGCCGATGGCCCGCGCCAGCGACAGGCTCTCGGTGATATAGGTCTGGAGCGTTTCCAGATCGCCCACTTTCCAGGCCATGTCGGCCACGCCGTAGAGCACGCGCGCCAGCGTCTCCGGATCGGCGGCACGGGCCAGCGGCAGACCGTAGGCCAGCAGCATGCGGGCGTGGGCGTAATCGCCGCGGCTGATGGCCACCCGGCTGAGCCAGTAGAGGGCCGAGGCCTGCGTGCGCGAGTCGCCGGTGCGGCGGGCAATGTCGCGGGCAATGAAGAGCGAGCGCTCGGCGGCCGGGAAGTCGCCCAGATTCCAGCACACCGCGCCCAGCTTGAGCCGCAGGCTGCTGGTAGCCTCGGGATTGTCGTCCGGTCGCAGGGCCAGCGCCCGCTCGAAGGACGACCGCGCCGACTGGTAAGCGCCGTTGCGCTGCGCGGCGTCGCCCGAACGTTCCAGATAGGCGGCCGCGCGCTGGTCCAGGCCCGCCAAGGTATAATGCTCGGCGATGAGACCCAGGTACTCCGCCAGGCGCGCGCCGGAGTTGATCTCCAGCCAGCGGGCGACGCGGGCGTGGTATTGCTTGCGGTCGCGAATGAGAACCGTCTCGTAGACCACATCACGTAGCAGATTGTGCCGGAAGGCGAACTCCTCTGTCCCGGCAAAGGCGGGGCGGTCGCGCCGCAGGATCGTCTCGCGTCGGGCCAGCGAATCGAGAATGGCGTTCAGATTGGCCGGGCTGCTGGCCAGCCGGGTGGCCTCGTCGATCGCGCTTTCCACCGGCTGTTCGTCGCCGTCCGGCTCGGGGCCGTCGAGCAGGGCGGCCACGGCGTCATCCCAGAAGACGCGGCCGACGATTGCCGCGCGCTGCAGCACGTCCCGCTCCTCGCGCGGCAGGCCGTCGAGCCGGGCCTGGAGAAGCGCGGTTAGCGTGGCCGGCACGCGCACAAAGCCGACCTTTTCCTCGACGACGCGCCATTGGCCGTCGCTCCCCTGGCCGCGGACGATGACCCCTTGCTCGATCAGCATCTTCACCAGCTCTTCGATGTAGAACGGGTTGCCCTCGGCCGCCGCCACGACGAGATCGCGCAGCCGGTCCGGCACGCGGTCAGCTAGTCGCAGGATCTCATCGACCAGAGCGCGACTCTCCGGATCGGGCAAAGGGGCCAGCCGCACCTCGCGATAGCCGGGCAAGTCACTGCCCCACTCCGGGCGGCGCTCGAACAGGGTCGGCCGGGCCAGGCAGACGATGAGTAGGTGCGCGTCGGGCACGGCCTGGGCCAGGCGGACGATGAGGTCCAGCGAGCTGTCGTCGGCCCAGTGAATGTCTTCCAGCAAGACCCCCACGCCGCGCTCGGAGGCCAGCAGGCGGGCGAAGCGCAGGAAATAGGCCTGGGCCAGCGCGGCGAAATCGGAGCTGCCGGCCAATTTGCCCACGGCCGGGCTCGCGGAGAAATCGAAACCCAACCAGTGGCCGACGATGTCGGTGACGTGGGGGATGGCGCCCGGGTCGGTGGGTGTCTCCCGTTCGCCGAAGCCCATCCCCTTGCGAAATTTGCTCAGGGCCACGGCCGGGCTATCGCTGTCGAGGATATCGAAACGGGTGGCCAGCAGATCGCGCCATAGGCTGTGGGGGACGCTCTGCAGGGCNGGGGTGGCGCGGCCCTTGAAATAGCGNACGAGCTCCGGGCGCANCTCGACCCAGTTGTCGAACTCGTAAAGCAAGCGGCTCTTGCCCACNCCCGCCTCGCCGATGATNGTGACAACCCGCGTCTGGCCGCCGTGGATCACGTCCTTGAACGCCTGTTGCAGCGCGGCGAACTCCGCGTCGCGGCCGATCATGCGCGTCTNGATNCCTTCCACNCCGCGGGTGGAGGCGCGTTGGCCGCGGGGCTTCGCCTTNAGGATGCTATAGACCTGCACNGNCTCGCTGCGGCCGCGGATGTGCACNAGCCCCAGAGGGTCGCTGTCGAANATGCCGCGCACGTGGTTATACGTTGTCTGAGCGATCAGGATGCCGCCAAGCGGGGCCATCTGCTCCAGCCGGTTGGCAAGGTTGACGGTGTCGCCCATGGCGGTGTATTCCCGCGTCAGGCCGACCTGGCCCAGCAGGACCGGGCCGGTGTTGACGCCGACGCGCAGTTGCAAGGCGATGTCCCCCGGCAGCCGCCCCTCACTCAGGACGGCGGCGCTGAACGTCTCCACTTCGGCCTGCATGGCCAGCGCGGCGCGGATGGCCCGCTCGGGATCGTCCTCGCGCGTCTGGTCCGCGCCCCAGAGCGCCATGACTGCGTCGCCGATGTGCTTGTCGATGCGGCCGCCGTGGACGGTCACGATNCGGTCGATCCGCGCCCACAGATCGTTGATGAGTTCGGTCACNGCCTCAGCGTCCATCATCTCCGACAAAGTGGTGAAGCCGACGACGTCGGCGAAGAGGACGGTGGCCTGCTTGCGCTGCTGCTGCACGGGGGCATTATCCAGCGCGGCCAGTTGCAGGCGCATGGAGCCGAGGGCGGCGTCGACGACCGCGTCGCCGAGCGCGGCGCGTTGCGCTTCGAGGGCGGCCATGGCGGCGCGAAGCTGGTCGGGGTGGCTATCCGGCGCGGGCATCACGCCGTATTGTAGCAAAGGTGTGGGATAGCAAGAAACGTGGACGCCGCGCTATTCGCATAGCCCCATGTTATGTGGTGCGTCACTCAACATCCCGCATGTCAAAGCGTGTGCAATTCACGACCTGCGCTAAACCGCAATATTCACCAGCCGCCGCTGCAAGCGCTCGCGCACCAGCGCGATGTGGCTGCGCANNTCCACGTAGGCCGGGCGGATGCGCTCGGACAGCACCGACCGCTCCAGCAAATCGCGCTCCATGCCGTCGAGCACGACCAGCGCGTCGGCCACCTCCGCTTCGCTCATCTTTGGCGCGCGCAGGTCGATGACCCGCAGCACGTCGTAGCATTTGTCAACCTTGCGCCGGTCGAAGAACTCGTGCAAGATGGCGCTGCGCAGGAGCAGGATCAGCCCCAGCCCCACCAGGGGCAGGACGAAGAAGGGCCAGCGGTCTACCAGCGCGGTCAGCCAGTAGGGCTGGCGGTCGAGGTAGGTCATCTCGCCGTTCTTCACGCGCTCCAGATACCCCCTCTCCTCGCGGTCGATGGGCAGGTCGATGTGGTCGTAGTTGGGGAACTCGAAGCGNGCCTCGAAAAGCCCCCCGTCCTCGTGGGTCTCCACGGCGGCCATCGTCATCAGGCGCACCAGTTCGGGGTGGAAGTCATTGCGGACAACGAGGTTGGCGGCTGTGGCGATGAGACGCTTGTCCTCGGCCGGCAACCCCTGGCGCAGGTCGATGGCTCCCGCGGGCAGCACAAGCGTCGTCAGGAACGGGAAGCGGTCGCGGTAGGCGGCGGCGCGAGCCACGTCCATCAGGTCCAGCGAGGGATCACGGACGAGCGCGCGCACGGTGTCGGTGCTGGCGGCAACGACAAAAAAGGCGGCGTCGATGCGTCCCTCGCGCAACTCCACCGCCCCCTGATCGGTCGGCAACTCGAGGAAGGTGGCGTTGTTGGCGGTGATGCCGTTGGCTTCCAGTAATTGCCGGGCCAGATAGCTGTTGCCGCTGTTGGGCTCGCCCAGGTTAATCCTGCCGCCCTCCAGTTCAAAGAGGTGGTTNAGTGGGCGGCCGCCGGCGAAGTCGCGCCGGTAGAAAATCCAGACCGGCTCGTAGAACACGCCGGCCAGCGTGCTCAGCAGTTCCGGATCGGCATCCGCGGTGACGCCGCCCTGCACGAAGCCGATCGACGCCTCGCCCGCCTCCAGTTTCTCCAGTGTCTCTATGGAGCCCGACGTGGTTTGCAGATTGAGCACGTAGCCCCGGTCGGCGACGTACTGGCGGTAGGCCTGCGCGGCGCGGTAATAGCCGGCNCCNTCCCGGCCGGTGAGGATGGTGAACTNGCGCGGCGGCAGCGCCTGGAACACCGTGACCGCGGCCAGGGCCAGCAGCCCCAGCAACACGACCGCCGCGATCCAGCCGAAGTTGTTCTCGATCCACGCCAGTACCCGGTTCATGGTTCACCTCCCGCCCATTGGGCGAGCGACGCGGTCCTCCTCGTCCTTAGCCGGCGATGCTGTAGGCGTAGCGGCCGCGCACGGGGTCATTTTCGGCGAAGCGGCCGAGGCGGAACAGATGCGTGTCGAACAGCGGATCGGCCACGCCCATGACGCGGTCGGCCACCATAAGCCCCGTCGCCGGGCCGAGCTTGAAGCCGTGGCCGCTGGAGCCGCAGCAGAGGAAGAAGCCGCTGCCGGGCANCGGNTCGTCNACGATNACGTGCCAATCGGGCGTGATGTCNTAGAGGGCCGCGTAGCCGCCGGCGCTGTCGCTGCGCTCCATGGCCGGGTAGCGGCGGATGAGCCGCTCGCCGGTGTCGAGNATGAAGTCNGTGTCGACGCTCTCGTCGTACNTGTCGGGGTTGACGATGGCATTGGCCTCCGCCGGATCGACGAGCCCCACCAGGGTTAGGTCGCCGGTCTCGCTGCGAAAGTAGGTGGCGTTGATGAAGTCCACCACGACGGGATGCATACCCTTTTCGTCGCTCGGCCGCCGGAAGAACGACACCTGCACGCGGCAGGCGCTGACCGGGATGTCCAGCCCGGCCAGGCGCGCCACCCGCGCCCCCCACGGCCCGGCGCAGTTGACCACGACCGGCGCGGACAAAGTCCCGGCCGTTGTCTCGACGCCGGTGACGCGGTCGCCGTGGCGGGTGATGCCGGTGACGGCCGTGTTGGCCAGCAGTCGCGCCCCGGCGCGCCTGGCCGCGGCGGCGTAGGCGTTGACGGTCAGATAGGGATCGGCATAACCGCTGTCCTCTTCCCAGGCGGCGGCCACCAGGTCGCTCGCGTCCATGCCGGGCATCACCTCGCGAATGGCCTCCGGGGCGAGGATCTCGGTGCGGATGCCGACGCCGCGC
>JAACJX010000572.1 GCA_014237545.1 Ardenticatenia bacterium
CCGGCCATCACCCACGGCCCGCCGAGCTGGTCGCCCGACGGCCGCTATTTGCTCTTCCAGCGCTACGACCCGGCCGCAGGGGCGACGTCGGGCTGGCGGCTGGCAGTGGCGACGGGCGAGGAGAAGCTGCTGGCCCCGGGCGGCTATCTGCCGTCATGGGGGAGATGAGGGCAAACAAAAACCGAGTTTTCTCGGCAAAACTCGGTTTCTAAGGGCTTGATATGGTTAGACATGGAGTTATCAGGAAAAGACTCCGTTTACAGGGGCTGGCTTGCCTGTCCGCCTAAAACACCAGCAAATACACCAAAAACCCCAACACCAACAGCGTCAGCAGGGCCAACAGTCCCAGCAGGATCGACAGCGCCTGGTTGCCGCTGTTCTTTTTGGCCGGGGCCGATTTGCGGGCGGCGGCCGGGCGGGGCTGGCCGGGGATGGGTTTCACCGGCGTCACGTGGGCCGACGGGGGGACGGGCTTGGGGCCCAGCGGTTGCAGCCATTCGGGAGCGCCGGCCGGCAGCGCCTCGGCCTCGCCAACGGCCGCCGCATCCGGCAGATCGGTCGTCGGGGCGAAGGCCGGTTCCGGTTCGGCCGTGGTGGCCAGCCAGGCGGCCGTGCCCGCCATCTCCGGCTGGGCAGCCTCGGCCTCGGCCACCGTCTCGGCGACAGTGGCCGCGCCGGCGGGCATCAGATCCTCCACCAGGGCCGGCGGCAGGGCGTCGAATTCAATCCGCGCGCGGGCGTGGTTTGGGTCCAGCGCGAGCGTCTTGCTCAGGTAGGCAGCGCGGCGGGCGTCGGAGTCGACCAGCTGGCTCAAGAGGTACCAGCCGTTGGGGTCGTCCGGATTCTCGTGAACGATGTCGGCGGCGAGTAACTGGGCGCGCCGCATGTCTCCGGCGCGAACGGCCGCGATGGCCTCGTGGAGCGTACTACTCATGTCTTCCCTCTTTGCTTGAGTATTATGTTAAACATTTTACCACCGTGGTGGGGAGAGGCAAGGAAGAGGAGAGAAGGGGAGAAAGGGAGAAAATCCAGCAGGTCCGTGATCCGTTTGCTTCCTGGCGTCCTTGCGTTACTCTCTTGCGATGGTAGGGCGCAGGTGACTCTTGACCTTGCGCACTCCCGCCTTTACGCTTTCATTCGAAATTCGTCATTCGTAATTATGTTCCTCTCCACCCCCCGCCTCATCCTACGCGATTTCGTCGCCGGCGACTGGCCGGCCGTGTTGGCTTACCAGCGCGATCCGCGCTACCTGCGCCTGTACGAGTGGGAAGACCGCACCGAGGACGACGTGAAGCGCTTTGTCCAGATGTTCGTCGACCAGCAGCGCGACCAGCCCCGCACCCGCTTCCAGCTGGCCGTCACGCTGAAAGCCGACAGCCGCCTCATCGGCAACTGCGGCATCCGTCTGAATGGCGTCGATTCCCACGCGGCCGAGATCGGCTACGAGCTGGCCCCCGACGAGTGGGGCCGCGGCTACGCCACCGAAGCGGCGCGGGCCATCGTCCGCTTCGGCTTCGAGGAGTTGGGCCTGCATCGCATCGGCGCGTGGACCGTGGCCGACAACACCGCCTCGATCCACGTCCTGGAAAAGCTGGGCATGACCCTCGAAGGCCGCCTGCGCGACTACGAGCGCTACAAAGGGCGATATTGGGATGTGTTGATGTATGGAATGATTCGAGTGACGAGTGATGAGTGACGAGGCCACCGCCTGCCGGCCAAGGGCGACTTCTGGCGACCGACCGCCGCAAGAGGTTCAAGCCAGAACGCAAAGGAGAAATTCAATCTGACTGACCACTGACCGCCGATCAACGGGATACTGCTCACTCTCCCCTGCTCCCTGTCTTCCCTGCTCCCTTTCCCCCTTTCTCCACTCCCGCCGCCCAACCGTCGTCCAACCGTCGCCCGCGCGTAAGGCACGCCGTAACCCCTTTCCTTTATAGTGCATCGTGGAGCGGGAAGGCGCTCTGATGTCCGAGGGAGCAGTCCGTCGCCCGGCGGGCAGGCAGCCGTATCGCCTGCAAGGACCGGACGATGAAACTGGACGAAGCGATCGTAGACAATTTCGACGCCGCCGCGCTGGCGGAGCTGGCGGCCGGCCTGGGTATCTCCTTCGAGGAGCCGGATGCCGCTCTCGCCGCCCGCGCTGTCGCCCTGGTCGAGGCGCTGGCCGCCGCCGGCCGCGCCGCCGATTTGCTGGACGCCCTGTCGGCCGCGCGGCCGGGCATCTCCTGGGCCGAACTACCCTATCCCGCGGCCACGCTGCGCCGCCTCCATGCCGCCCTCTGCCGCCGCCACNCGCTCGACAGCCTGCGCACGCTCNCCTTCCGCCTCGGCCTCGACTTNGACGANCTGCCCGGCGACACCAAGAGCGCCCGCGCCCGCGAGCTGGTGCTGGCGATGGACCGGCAGGGGCGCGCCGCTGAACTGGTGATCCGCTACCCGCCGCGCCAGGCCGCCGGCGGACCGCGCCTGTCGAACGGTCAGTCGTTCGACCCCGCCGTCGTGCGCCGGGTGGGGTTGCGGCTGGCGGCCTGGGTGGGGCGACCGGCGAGGTCGCTGCCCCTCGCCTGGCTGGCGGCGCTGTTCCTTTTGACCGCGGGTCTATCCGCCNCCGACCGTTCGCGGCCAGCGGCAAGCGGTCTTCCGAGCGTCATGCCGGTCGTGCCGGAACCCTCGGGCGCGGCGCGGCCGGCGGGCATCGAGCCGCCTCCCGGCGCGGCGCGGCCCTCCGGCGGAGCGGAGTTATTCCCCGCCGGGTCGCCGTGGCCCACTCCCACGGCCTCACCGGCCGCCCAGACCCCCGCCGCGACCGCCACCGATGACCTGATCCCCCGCCAATGGCCGACGGNCGAGCCGGTGGTACTGGTCGGCGAGCGGGGAGCGAACCTGCGGCGCGGGCCGGGGCCGGAGTACGANGTTGTGGCCACGCTGNGGGCCGGGGCGCGGCTGGCGCTGCGCGCCGTCAGCCCGACCGGGGAGTGGTACCAGGTGCGGCTGCCCGGCAAGGGCTGGCCGTGGGTCGACGCGCGCTACGCGACGCTGATTAGCGGTGGCGGCGGTGCGCCGGTGGCGACGGGGGAACCGCCCGCAGACGGGACGGCCGCCCCGCCGTCGCCCGCGCCGGCTCGCCCCACGGCGGCCGCGTCCCAGGCGGCCGTCGTTCCCTATCCGACGGCTGCGGCGACTCCTTCCCGCCCCGCGGCCCATCCATCAGCCACGCCACCCGCGCCGACGATACCCGCCCCGACCGTCCCGCCGCCGTAAAATTACGAATTACGAGCGGCAGGTGCGCCGGCAATCCATTACTCGTCACCTGGCAAAGTCCGTCGCCCGGTTCAGCCGGTTGGCCGGGTCGTAGCGCCGTTTCAGCGCCGCCAGCCGGACCAGCGTCTCGGCCGGGNAGNTGTCGCGGACGCGCTGGTTCCTCTCCTCGCCCTCCAGGAAGTTCATGTACACCGTGCCGGAGAGCGCCGGGCTGAGTTCATCTTTCAGCCGCCCCACGTAGCCGTCGAGCGCCGCCCAGAGCGGGGGCGCGGGGATCATNCCCACCGCTTCCAGCAGCAGCTCCGAGTCGCGGTCGCCAAAGGCGCTGGCGGCCGCGTCGCCGCGCCGCACGGCCCCGCCGATGTGGCGGACCTCCAGGAANATGAGCGGCAGCCGCGCCTCTTGCAGCGTCCCATAGCGGACGAAGGCGTCGATGGCCGCGTCGTCCAGCTCGCGGAGCCACGCCCCGGTGACGTAGGCGGGCATCGGNTCGGTCGGGTCGTTGCTGATGCGCGCCACCTCNGCGAAGGGNAGNGGGCCGAACATGTCCATCATCGGCNGCTGCCACTCGCGCCACTGGTTGANCAGCGCTTCGCCCTCGTCGAGCNCCCCGCAATACGCGCCGAGAACCATGACCACCGTCTTNCCGCGCAGCGGCGGCGGGGCGATGTCCATGTCGGGGAAGTTCATGATCTTCACCGACGACGTCATCTCGTCCGGCAGCGACGGCAGCCAGTCCCGCCAGCGGCGAATCACCTCCGCGGCCATCTCGCCCGGGTAGATCAGCCCGCCGCCGTAAACCATCTCGACCGGAAAGAGGCGCACGGTCATGGCCGTGACGATGGCCAGCCCGCCGCCGCCGCCGCGCAAGCCCCAGAACAACTCCGGGTTCTCGCCGGCCGAGGCGGTCAGCTGCTCGCCGTCGGCCGTGACGACCTCGAACGAGACGGCGCTATCGGACGCCAGCCCATACTTGCGCGCCAGCCAGCCCAACCCGCCGCCAAGCGTATAGCCCACCGCGCCAACCGTCGGTGACGAGCCGAGTAACGGGGCCAGCCCGTGGGCCTGCGTTGCCGGCAGCACCTCGCCCCAGCGCGTGCCGGCCTCGATGCGGGCCGTCCGGGCCTGGGGATCGACGGTGACGCCGGTCATGTGCGCGGTGTTGATCAGCAGCGCGCCGTCGGCCGTCCGCGCCACGCCGTGGCCGGTAGCCTGCACGGCCAGGTCGAGGCCGTGTTCGGCGGCGAACCGGACGGCGGCGGCNACGTCGGCCGCGCTCTCGACCATGACGACCAGCGCCGGGCGGTGTTCGAAGGCGACGTTGAAGAGCGCGCGACCGGGATCGTAGCCGGCGTCGCCGGGGGCGAATACATCGCCGNCGACGCGGTCCCGCAGTTCGGCGATGGCAGTCGGGTTCAGGGTCGTGGTTGTGTCAAGCATGAGTACCTCCAAGATATTGATGTTGGTCGGAAGAGCGCCGGCCGCGTTTAACCTTATAAGCCCTAAGGCGTGTCGATCATAGCGAACGAGTCGCCGCTGGTCTGTCACGCGGTTTACAGGCGATGGATAGACTTACCTACACGCGAGCGAATGAAATGGGTTCAGATCTGACAGGGCGGCAAGGTCGGTGGCGGCTGGATGGCCGGCCTTTCAGATCTCGCGGATACCACGTGGGGATTCGATTGGCTGCCGGTTACAAACTCGGCCAGAGTTCTGTATAATGTCCCGGCAGGCAAATATCTTAACGCTAGGTAATGATCATGTNAAACCAGAACATAGACGCGGCCGACTACGGCTTCCCGTCGGGCATGTCGCAGCCGTCGCTGCGGGCGCTGCTCGACGCGGGCTACGACTCGCTGGAAGCGGTCGCCGCCGCGACCCCCAGGCAACTGCTCGACCTGCACGGCATGGGGCCCAAGGGCGTCCGGCTGCTGGGCGAGGCGCTGGCGGCGCGGGGAATGTCATTCGCCGCCGAAGAGGCGCGGGGTCGCTCGTGACCCCCGACGAACCCATTTACGACAGCCCCGATGAGACGGTGCGCGACCACATCGCCGGCTACGTGGCCAGCGACGGCGCCATCGGCCACCATTGGCGCGGGCGGCCGACGCTGCTGCTGACCACCCGCGGCCGCAAGTCCGGCAAGCTGCGGCGCACGGCGCTGATCTACGGCCGCGACGGCGACAACTATCTGATCGTNGCTTCCNACGATGGCGCGGAGAACCATCCCCTCTGGTATCTCAATCTGGTCGAGCATCCCGACGTGGCCTTGCAAGCCGGCGNGGACAAAGTCGCCGCCCGGGCGCGAACGGCGTCGCCGGAAGAAAAATCCCGGCTGTGGCCGGTGATGACCGCCATCTTCCCCACCTATGACCGCTACCAGGCCGGGAACCCGCGCGACATACCGCTGGTCATCCTGGAGCCGGTGGCCACCCCACAGGAGACAGAAAATAGATGAAAACCTTTCGCAATCCGGCGGACGTTCACGCGCCGCAGGGCAACTACACCCACCAGGTGGAGGTCCGGGGGCCGGAGCGCGTTGTCGTGCTGTCCGGCCAGGTGGGGGCGCGGCCCGACGGCTCCATCCCCGACGACCCGCTGGAGCAGCTCGACCAATTATTGGAGAACATCGGCCGCAACCTGGCCGCCGCGGGCATGGAGTTCGGCGACGTGTTCAAGATCACGTCCTTTCTGGTGGGGGATTTCGACCTGGCCGGCTTTCGCGGCCGGTTGCTCCACAGGTTCGGCGACCACAAGCCNTGCTCGACNCTGCTCCGCGTCGCCGGCCTCGCCTCGCCGGTCTACCAGGTGGAGATTGAGGTCTGGGCGAGTAAAGAAATCGAACGCGGGTGACACGGGGGAGAATCCACAGATCACTCCGATTTCACAGATTGAAAGATTGGAACGCGGATGGCGGGGATCGATACAGATTTTCTTAAAAATCTGCGTAATCTGCGGANCGTTCTTCTTCTTAATCGGTGTAATCTGTAGATACTCTTTCCCCCGGAGGACAACATGAACGACGACATCCAATCCCTCATCGACGCCGGCTCGGCCGGACAGCAAGCCCTGCTCGGCCGCCTGCGCGNGCTCATCCTGCGCCTCTATCCCGACGCGCGCCAGCTCGTCTANTACCGCCTGCCGACGTTCAAGACGGCCGCCGGCCAGGTNTCCCTCGGCTACTGGAAAGACGGCGTCACCCTCTACACCACCAGCCCCGACCACGTCACCCCCTTTAAAGCTGCCCACCCGAAGATCAAGACCAACAAGGCCAGCATCAACTTCCGTCTGGGCGACGAGCTGCCGCTGGACGACGTCGCGGCCGTCATCCGGCGGGCGATGTCGGGTGAATAAATGACGCGCCCGGTGGCTCCTGCGCCGTGGAAACAGGTGGGGCTGGCGGCCGTGCCCGGCCTGCTGCTGACGCTGTCCGCCGCGCTGCCGGNCATGCCCATCCCCCTCTTTCTGGGCGNNATCATCGTCCTCGGCGGGGCCGGTGTTTGGCTGGCGGCCCGCGAGAATGCGTTGGCCGCGTTCCCGGTGTGGGCGCTGGTGCCCTTGGGGATGGCTCTCTTTGGCGTGCTCATGGGCATCGGAGCGCTTTTCCTTGGCTTCGAGGCGCAAGCGGCGTTGGTTTTGGCCGCCGTCGGGCTGCTGTCGGCCGTCGTCTGGGTCGCCCGGCGCGCCAAGGGGGGCCGCCCGCCCGCGGTGAGTTGGGCGCTGGCCGGTTTCGGCGTGGCTTTCTACCTGTTGGGGGGCGTGCTCCTGGGCGGCGAGGCCTTCGACGGCGTGCTGGATAGCTGGCTGCTGCTAGCCCTGCCGGCCGCCGCCGGGCTGGTCCTGGCCCCTACCCACGGCTTGCCGGCCGCGCTAATCTTGTTGCCCCTGGGCACGTTCATCATGAGCTTCGACGTCGAGCACGTCATCTACTTCACCGATGCGCCTGCCTGGAGCGACGCCATCCGGATCGCCACACAGTTGCTGCTCATGGTCCTGCTACCGGTGTGGGTATTGCGGGCGCGGACGCCGGCCGGCCAGGCAGTGGGGCTGGTCGCGCCGCTGTTGGCCTACTACGCCCTGCTGGTCGCGGGATTGGCCATTGCCTCGGACATCGCGACGGACTGGCCCCACGTGCTGCGTGTTGCCCGGCCGGTTTTGCGGCTACTGGCTGTCGTGGCCGTTTGTGGGGCGGTTTATCTGTGGTTGTGGCGGGGCGAACCCGGGATGAACGAGGCAGGCCCCACAGATTCCTCGGATGACGCAAGTTAAAAGAAGTTACCCGCGGGTTTGGCGGATAAAGAAAATGAGCGAACGCAAGCACCATGAATGAGAGCAACCTGATTCAATTCTGGCGTGCCCTCCTGGCCGACAGCTACGCTACCTGGGTGTTGTTCCGCCACGGCACGTGCGTCATCCTCGACCCGCCGGGCGACGACCCCGCGGGCCGGGCGGCGGCGTTCCTGCGCGACAACGGCCCGGTGGTTACCGGCACCAACGCGGCCGACTTCGATGTTGTGCCGGCCCCCGGCGGCCGCCTCATCACCTGCTACCGGTCGGAGATCCTTGTTTACGTCAGCCACGCCGACGCGCCACCGGAGCAGGACGACTTGGTGGTTGGTCTCATTGGCCGGAAGCGGCGGCACGAGGACGCCCAGGCCCCGCGGCCGATCCACGTCGCGGCCGCCCGCGCCCGCCAACCGCACTGCGCCTGCCTCAACGCGCCGGGCAAGCACCTCTCGCTGCAACGCGAGTTGGGCATGGACAGCCATTACGCCGAGCCGAGCGTCTGGGCCTGTCGGGTCTGCGGCCGCCGCTGGCTGCGCTACTTCTACGAAAATGAGGCCTTCTCCCGCTCCGGCCGCTGGTATCTGGGCCACGTGCCGGTGGCCATTGCCCTGGGCCTGACGGCCGACGGCGCCAAACGCGCCCTGGAAACCCTGCCGTGGTACTTCTCCGGCGGCAGCTACTACGACGGCCGCATCAGCCGCTCGTCGGGCAAGATTCTGTTGTAGGGGGCATGAGATCCGCACATTACGCAGATTACGCAGATGAAGAACAATCCGCAGATACGGTAGATTCTTTATACGCGCTTGGCGGCTGTCTTTCGCGTTCTATTTCGGGAAGAAAAGGAATCCACAGACAGTCCAAATTTTCCCGATTAGAATAAAAATCCGCGTAATCTGCGGATTGTTCCTCTTCTTACCTGCCCCCGCGGCCGAAATGACGGATAATACTCGCGAGCGATACCGGCTCTCTTAACTCGTCACTCGTCACTCGAAACTCGTCACTCCCATGATTCTGACTTTTATCATCCTGGCGATCACCATCGCCCTGTTTATCCACGGACGGCTACGATCCGACCTCGTGGCCTTGCTGTCCCTGCTGGCCCTCTTTATCGGCGGCATCCTCACCACCGACCAGGCATTGGCCGGGTTCAGCGACTCGACCGTCATTCTCATCGCCGCCCTGTTTGTCGTCGGCGAGGGGCTTTCGCGCACCGGCGTGACCGCCTGGCTGGGCAACGTCCTCATCCGGGCCACGGCCGGCAGCCCCGGCCGCCTGCTGGTGGCGGTCATGCTCGGCGCGGCGGCGCTGTCGGCTTTCATCAGCAACACCGGCACGGTGGCCACGCTGCTGCCGGCCGTCGTCTCGGCCGTCTGGCGCGTCGGCGCGCTGCCGTCGATGTTCCTCATGCCCCTGGCCTTCGCCACCAACACCGGCGGATTGCTGACCCTGACCGGCACGCCCTCGAACATCGTCGTTGCCGACGCGCTGGCCAAGGCCGGGTTTGAACCGTTTGGCTTCTTCGAATTCGCGCTCATCGGCTTGCCGCTGGTGTTGCTGACTCTGCTCTACATGGCCACCGTCGGCCGCCGCTTGCTGCCCCGGCGCGAGAGCGACGACCGGCCGGTGGACCTGGGCAAATCGGTGGGTGAGGTGGCCGGCACGTTCGGCCTTGAGGAGCGGCTCTATGCCGTGCGCGTCCGCGCCCGCTCGCCCCTGGCCGGCAAGACGCTGGCCGAGGCCGCCCTGGGCCGCGACTACAGCGTCACCGTGCTGCGCGTCGACCGTAACGCGGCCGCCGAGGACGAAGCCACCCCGCCGGGCCTGCCGCCCGCCGTCCAGTTGCGCCGCCTGCGCGAGCGCGTGACGTCTCGCCCGGCGGCCGATGAGGACGCGCTGCCGGGGCCGGACACCGTCATCCACGCGCAGGATCGGCTGCTGGTGAAGGGCCGGTCGGAATACGTGGAGCGGCTGGCGCTGGAGCAGCACCTGGGCTTGCAGCCGGTGAAGGGCGACGGCGAGGCGCTGTCAGCCGAGCTGCTGTCGTCGGAGATCGGGCTGGCCGAGGTGCTGCTGGCCGTCCGCTCGCAGTACATCGGCCGGACGCTGGCCGATGTCCGTTTCGCCGACAAGTACCGCGTCCAGGTACTGGGCATCTGGCGCGGCGACCGGCAACTGGTCAAGACGACCGAGCCGCTCAAGTTCGGCGACGCGCTGCTGGTGCGCGGCCGCTGGGACGACATCGACCTGTTGGCCAACGAGCCGCGAAACTTCGTGGTCGTTGGCAGCCCGGAGGCCCTCTCGCGGCAGGTGGTGGAATTAACGCCGCGCTCGGCCTTCGCCGTGTTCGCGCTGGCGGCGATGGTGGTCATGATGGTCACCAACGTCGTGCCGACTGTCATCGCCGCCATCCTCACCGCCGCGGCGATGGTGCTGGCCGGCTGCCTGAACATGAATCAGGCTTACCGCGCCATCGGCTGGCAGAGCGTCGTCCTCATCGCGGCCATGATCCCCATGTCCACCGCGCTGGAGATCACCGGCGGGGCGCAGCTCATCGCCGACGCGCTGGTGGCCACGCTGGGCCAGGTGGGGCCGGTGGCGCTGCTGGCCGGTGTTTTCCTGCTGACGACGGCCTTCAGCCAGGTGATCAGCAACACGGCCACGGCCGTGCTCGTTGCGCCCATCGTCATCGGCGCGGCGACGTCGCTCGGCGTATCGCCTTACCCGCTGCTGATGGGCGTGGCCGTGGCCGCGTCCAACGCCTTCCTGACGCCCATCGCCACAACGACCAACCTGATGGTCTACACGCCGGGCGGTTACCGTTTCACCGACTACTTCAAGGTCGGCGCGCCGCTGACGCTGCTGTTCCTGTTGGTGACGTTGCTGCTTGTGCCGCTGATCTGGCCGTTCTAGGAGCGACCGACGACGGTTGAGAGCCGGGGATCAGGGGAGCAATTCAACATGATTGCGTCCAGGCGTCTTACTATCTTTGCATCCTTGCGTTAATTTCTGCGGCCTCTAGTCATGCGTCCATCCCCCTTTGAATCATAGAACTAATGTGCTACACTTGCGCCATGAAGCTCAACCGCGGCGGGCGGAAGCGCGCCCCGTCGGCCCGCACCAACTGGAACACCGTCTTGCTGGAGCAGATCCGGCTGGCCGGGCTGCCGGAGCCCATCCGCGAGTACGTCTTCCACGCCAACCGCAACTGGCGCTTCGATTTTTGCTGGCGCGAGGGCGGGCTGCTGGTGGCCTGCGAGGTCGAGGGCGGTATCTGGATGCAGACCGAG
>JAACJX010000574.1 GCA_014237545.1 Ardenticatenia bacterium
TACCTGGCTCTGGCAATGCTCGCTGACCAGGCCAACAACCGGCAGTTGGGGCGAAAGTTCATCCGTAGTGCTGTGCGTCACGATCCCGCATTACTCGCGCAGACCCAGATAGCGAAACGGTTCGTCAAGTTACATACCGGCTTGCGGCGAGCGAAGATCTCCACTGCTTGACCACCAGCGGAATTGGCTTGTAGGATTTGATTAAAACCATCCATGCGCATAGCCATTTACCACAATCTCCCCTCAGGTGGGGCCAAGCGGGCGCTTTTTGAAATCACTAAAAGATTGTCAGCATCCCACTATATTGATGCCTACTCCCTGTCCACGGCGGATAACGCCTTTTGCGATCTCCGCCCTTTTGTTCAGAACCAGATAATTTATCCTTATGAGCCATCGGCCTTGTTCACCAGTCCTCTCGGTCGTTTGAATCAATGGCAGCGAACGCGAGACCTAGAGCGATTGGACGAAATTGGTCGAATCGTAGCTACCGAGATTGACAGGAGCGGTTTTGACGTTGTATTCGTACATCATTGTCAATACACCCAGGCTCCATTGTTGTTAAAGTATCTTAACACCCCATCGGTCTACTACTGCCAAGAAGCTCTTCGTTTGCTTTATGAGCCTCCGATAACTCGTCCTTTTAATAATAATATTGGGATTCGAAGATACATTAATCGAATCGATCCCTTCATTCGTTGGTATCACAGGAGTCTAAAGGCGGCCGATCTGGCGGCCGCGCGCTCGGCTGGTACTCTTCTTGCCAACTCGCAATTCTCGAAGGCAAATATCGATAGTGCCTACAATGTGTTGTCAAGCGTTGCTTATCTCGGGGTTGATACCGATGTATTTTTCCCATGTGATGAGATCGAGCGCGAGAACTTTGTACTTTCGGTTGGCGCATTGCATGCAACGAAAGGATATGACTTTTTGATTGATGCCCTTGCCCTGCTTCCTGATGTAGATCGCCCAGCTCTACGAATCATCGCCAATGTTGGAGATGAGAGAGAGCAAGAATTCCTGGAAAATCGTGCAGCTTCTGCCGGAGTTCAGTTAAGAATTGATTTATCCGTGAGCAATGAGGCGCTTGTTGATGCCTATCGCCGCGCTCTAGCCGTAGTTTATGCGCCGGTGCGGGAACCGTTCGGGTTTGTTCCCATAGAGGCCATGAGTTGTAAAACGGCCGTTATCGGTGTAGCAGAGGGGGGTGTGCAGGAGACGATCATTGATGGAGAAACTGGCTATCTGGTCCCACGTGATCCGGCCCAATTTGCTCGATGTTTGAATCGTCTCATTTCAATGCCTGCAACCGCTGAGGCGATGGGGCGTGCCGGTCGTAGGGTGGTGGAATGTGAATGGACATGGGAATCGGCCGTCGAGAGAATAGAGGGCCACCTGTTTACTACTGCAAGTTTGTCTCTGAATTAACCTAGTGATGAGTCCGCTCGTCCACATCAGCATCCTCAACTGGAACAACGCCCCCGACACGCTGGCCTGNCTGGATTCAGTCTTCGCGCTGGATTACCCTAACTTCCGCGTGCTGGTTGTCGACAACGGTTCNACCGATGACTCNGTNGAGNNCATNCGCGGCCGCTATCCGGCGCTGGAGATACTACAGACCGGCGCGAACCTGGGCTACGCCGGCGGCAACAACGCCGGTATCCGACAGATCCTGGCGGCTGGGGCGGAATACGTCTGCTTGCTCAATAACGACACGATGGTCGCGCCGGACTTCTTGTCCGCGCTGGTTGGGGCGATGGACGATCCCGAGGTCGGCATCGCCGGACCGCTGGTGTATTATGCCGACCCGCCGGACGTCATCTTCTCCGCCGGCTGCGAGATCGACTGGCGCGGCGGCGCCGTGGGCCATCGTGGGATGGGCCGCATTGCCGGAGCAGAGGGAGCGGCTGCCTACCATGTGCCACAGGACGTGGATGCCGTCGCCGGGTGCGGGTTTCTCGTCTCGCGCCGCGCCATTGAACGGGCTGGCCTGCTCGACCCGGACTACTTCCTGAATTTCGAAGACATCGACTGGTGCGTCCGCATGAACCAATATGGTTACCGCGTCCGCTACGTGCCGGCGGCCGCGCTCTATCACAAGGTGTCGGCCACGCTGGGCCAGGACTCCCCGGCCAANACCTATTACATGACGCGCAACGGGTTGCGCTTCTTCGGGCGCTATGGACCCCACAAGTCACGCGCCCTGGCCGCCATCCTGTGGCGCACAGGGCGGGCGGTCGGCGCGTGGACGCTCAAACCGGCCTATGCCGGCGAGCATTACAAGCGCCATCGCGCCGCGGCCGTGCGCGCCATGCGCGATTTCCTGTCTCGGAAATCGGGCCAACTATTGACCCACTGATTATTTTAGTGAACCTCCTCTACCTCTCCCCCTGGTTCCCCTTCCCGCCCACCAACGGCTCGGAGNTGCGCATCCACGCGCTGCTGCGCGGGCTGGCGGCGCGGCANGAGGTAACGCTGCTCAGCTTCCAGCGGCGGCCGNCGGACCCCCGCGGGCTGGCGGNGGCGCGCGANNTGCTGGCCGNCGTCCATCTNNTNCCGTGGCGCGAATTCGAGCCNCNNAGCCGCCGCGCCCGGCTCGGCTTACTCAGCCCCCGGCCGCGCTCGGTGGTCGACACACACTCGGCCGGGATGGACTCGCTCATCCGGCGGGTGACGGCCGAGCGGCGCTATGACGCCGTCATCGCCTCGGAGTTGGGCATGGCCGCCTACTGGCCGGCCTGGGGCGACCTGCCGGCCGTGCTCGATGATCTCGAGCTGGGCGTGTTCGTCGGGCAGGCCAACGGGGCGACAACGGCCGNCGCNCGCGCCCGCCGCCGCCTCATGTGGGCCAAGCTGCGCCACTACGTGCGCGGGCTGCTGCCCCGGTTCGCGGCCGTCACCGTCGTCTCCGNGCGCGAGCGCGACNTGCTGCGCCAGGCCGCCCCGGGCTACGCGNCCGTCGAACTGGTGCCCAANGGGATAGACGTGGCCGCCAGCGCNGCCATCCNCGTCCCGCGCGACCCCGACGCGCTCNTNTTCACCGGCTCGTTNACCTACGGCGTNAATCACGAGGCGATGGTCTGGTTCCTCAGCGAGGTCTACCCGCTGGTGAAGCGCGCCGCGCCGGAANTCAGGCTCGNCATCACCGGCGACCCCGCCGGCAAGCCGCTGCCCCCGGCGGAGGGGGTCACGCNGACCGGCNTCGTCGAGGATGTGCGTCCGCTNGTGGCCGGGGCGGCGGCGGCNNTNGTNCCCATCCGGCAGGGNGGCGGCACGCGGCTGAAGATCCTGGAGGCGATGGCCCTGGGCACGCCGGTGGTCGCCACGGGCAAGGGGGCCGAGGGGCTGGCCGTGACCGACGGCGNCGACATCCTGCTGGCCGACACGCCCGAGGCGTTCGCCGGCGCCATCTTGCGCCTGCGGCGCGACGCGGCGCTGCGCCAAGATCTCGTGAATAATGCTTGCCGTCTCATCCGGCGGCAGTACGATTGGGCTGTCATCATGCCCGGCTTTGTCGAACTGGTGGAGCGGGTGGCCGCGGTCCGGACCGCGCCGGCGGAAACCATCGGGGCCGCACTGGCCGAACCGGCGGGCCGGCTCTAGGGAATCACGATGCGACAGGCATTTTCTTCGCGGGACATTCGAACGTCGCTGGCGGCGCGCAACTTGTGGCGGCCGTTGCTTGTCGTCGCCATCCTGCTGGCCAGCGCCTATCTGGCCTATCGCCTGCCGTCGCGGCAACTGACCTTTCTCATCCTGGCCGCGGGCCCGGCCGTCCTGGCCGCCTCGATCTACATGCGGCAGCCGGCGCTCGGCCTGCTGGCCCTGGTCTTTGCCGCCCTGCTCGTGCCCTTCAGCGTCGGCACGGGGACGAACACGACCCTCAACCCGGTCGTCCTGCTCGTGCCCGTCCTGACCGGTCTGTGGCTGGCGAATATGGGGCTGCGCCGCCACGCCATTCGGTTGCACCGCCACAACAGTGTCTATTTACTGCTGGCGCTGCTGGCCGTGGTGGCGTTGGCGTTTATCGTCGGCCAGCTGCCGTGGTTCGCGATGCCGGGCGCGGGCGCGGCGGCGCAAATCGGCGGGCTGATGGTGTTCTTCATCTCGGCCGCGGCCTTTCTGGTGGCCGCCCACACGCTA
>JAACJX010000575.1 GCA_014237545.1 Ardenticatenia bacterium
ATCCTTGTCGACAATGACGGTCCGCGTTGGGAGCGAGCCGGAGATGTCGCCGCCCCAGCCGATGAACCCCCACCCCGGCGAGCCGGTGGCCGTCACGGTCACTTCCTCGCCGCAGTAGTAGCCGGGTTTGTTCGGCTTGAANGTGATATTGCCGCTGCCCTCCACGCTGGGCGTGATCTTGTAGAAGCTGTCTTCCGGCACGATAGGCGCGGCGGTATTGAAGAAGTAGTCGACGACGGCCGTGTGACCAGGAATACTTCCGAACAATTTGTTATTGGCAGCAAAGAATCCCACCCGCTCAACCTGCATATCAAAGGTGAACTCAGCCGTATTAGTCCAGTTGGTGCCGTCAAACGAGTATGACAACTGCCATTCATCTCCCGTTCGCGCGATACGCATATACATCGGTCCTGTTCGATCGGGTATTCGTGCGAACTGATTATTTCCCTTTCCATACTCTGGATTAGGTGGCTTGCCACTACTCACTTTATACGAGTAGGCTTGGATAACCAACTCCGGCTGTGTGCCGTCAGACGCGGTTCGTTTGTAGAAGTTGTAGCGAAGGAAAGATCCATCCTTCTGTTCGATGAGCAGACCCTGCCACGCTCCTCCTTGAACAATCGAGGAGTCGAACTTGACCTCAACAGAAAGGTCTGTGTCGTTTGATGGCTGCATCAGACGTGGCGCGTCGATTCCCGTCGTCCAGATGTTATGAAATACAGAATCACTAGCCGGTACAGAAACCTCAACGCTTTGCCCATCGGTGCTGAGAGAATAGCTACCGTCATTGAGCGGATTGATGAATGTCCAGCGACCACTCAACTCGCAGGAGCTAAAATCGTCCGATACCAGACCCGACGAGGAACTGGTGGAGAAGGTCAGGTCATCTGAAAGCACAGAATTGCCGTCCTCGTCCCTGGACTCGATCTGGAAATGATAGAAAGTCTCCGGCTTAAGGCCCGTCAGGGTGAGCTTGTGACTCGTCACCAGGTCTTGCTTTGACTCGCTGCCAACTTCGTAAAAAGTTGTCTCGCCATAGTCAACGCGGCTGGTGCCGGGTACATCCGTTGTCCAGGAGACGACGGCCACCGTGCCGCCGAAGACCTCGACGCTGTAGTCCAGAATCTCGATGGGCGTGGTGTCCACCTGGAACACCGCTTCAATCGTTAGGTCTTGGGTAATGGCAACAAACAACGGATCCTCTTCGCCGCTGACATCGCCGGTCCATTGAAGAAACTCAAAGCCTTTCTCCGGGACGGGGGTCAGCGTCACGACGTCGCCATAGACGTAATGGTCTTTCTGGGGTTCGACCGTCACCGATCCGGGGCCGATCGCCGACACCTCCAGCTCGTATTGCAACTGGTTGAAGGTGGCGGTGATGACGTTGTCCTGAGTGATCTCCAGCGTTTTGGTCAATTCCAGGCCGCTCAGCGCGCCGCCCCACCCTCCGAATTCCCAACCCAGATCGGGCGCGGCGGTCAGGGTGACCGTCTGTCCATAGCCGTAGGTTTGCTGATCCGGGTCGCGGACGACGCCGTTGCCCAAGTTCTCGCCGATGCCGTTGTTGACGAGGTTTACGTCCAGGTCGTATTGCGCCTGGGCGATGTGGGCGATCGCCACGACGTTCTGAGACATGGTCAGGTTAAGCGTCGTATCGGTGCCGCTGACACCCTCCCCTTCCCAGCCGACGAGCGTCCAGCCGGGGTTGAGAGTCAGGGTCAAGGTAACTTCGTCACCATATTTATAGGTAGGCTGCAATGGAGCGACCGTGATTGTGCCACCCTCGCCGATACCGTCGGCCAGGAGCATTGTCTCGATCGTGTACTCATCCTCCTTGAAGGTCGCGGTGATGTTCATGTCGCCATCGACGGAGACAACGGAGACCGCGTCGGTGCCAGTGAAATCGCCCGACCAGCCGACGAAGCTCCAGCCCGGCGTGGGCGTGGCGGTCAAGGTCACTTCATCACCGTAGAGATANGTTCCCTGATTGGGATCCTTGGTGACCGTGCCGCCGACGCCGTTNCCCTGGCTGACGACGTTGACGTTCATTGTGTAGGGTGTGTCGTTGGTGAAGGTGGCCACGACGTCGGCCGTCTGGGTGATGACGATGGACGTGGTCGGGCTCGCGCTGGTGATCGCCCCGCTCCAGCCGCCGAAGCCCCATTCAGGCCCGGGCACGGCCGTCAATTGCACCTCTTCGTAGCATTGATAGCTGGCTTTTTCGGGCACGCGGGTAACCGTGCCGACGCCCACGTTGGTGATGTTGAGCTTCAGCGGCTCATCATCCCCTTTGAGCGGATCGGCCAGATTCTCGAAATAGTCGACGACGCCCACAAATGCCGGGTTGTTGCCGGTGTTACCGATAAACGGGCCAATCTCGCTCATCGTCAGGGTGCGCGTGATGGTTGTGGCATAGGTCCAGTTCGCGCCGTCGGCAGAGTATTGCAGGTTCCAGAAATCGCCGGCGCGATTGAGGCGCATGTAGTTCGCGGCTCCGACCGTGATCGGTGTCGAGAAGGCAACCGCCTGATTGTTGTTTTGGCTGTTGACGACTACCAGGCTGTTCGCTCCCGCTCCGTCATTCTGGAAGTTGAAGCGCAGCCAGTTATTCGCGTCTTGCTGCGCCAACACGCCCATCGTTTGCGTTTTCTTGTCAACCGTGCTGTCGAACTTGACCTCGATATCGAAGTCCTGGTTGGTNACGAATTGCATCAGGCGCGGGGCCTGCAGGCCTTGCTTCCACAGNTCGTGGGCCGTGNCCGCGGGCACGGCGATCTGCGCCCCGGCCCCGGTCATCGTGAGTAGGGCGTCGTTACGCGGGTTGATATAGGACCACACCGACGTATCCAGCGCGCAGCCGGTGAAATCATCGGACAGGATCGCGCCGGGATTGCGCTTGGTCTTGAACGTGAGGTTTCCTGTCGTGACCGTGTTATTGAAGAAGTCGGTCGACGTCAGCCGGAAGTTGTAAGTCGTGTCGGGTTGTAAACCGGCCAGGGGCAGAGCGTGCTGGACGACCAAATCGTTATCGCTGACGGCCGGCTTCTCGTAGCCGGTCGACGCGCCCCACTCGACCTTGCTGGTCGCGGCTTCGTCGGTTATCCAGGTGACGGTGGCGGCGTTGTTGGTCGTGTTGACCAGCACATTGCTGATAACCGGCGGGGTGGTGTCCGCTTCCTCGGTCTCGAAACTGAACTTGTCGGCCGACGTCATGCAGTTGCCCAGCAAGTCGCAGGCGTATACCGTCACCTCGATCACTTTGGTCGTCGGGTATGGGACATCCGGCGTATAGGTCAGGGTCAGACTATTCCCCGTCCCGGAAAACACGGGCTTGACCTCGCCGCCGTCAACTCCCATTAGGATGGTATCCTTGTCAATGCCCACACCAGCGTCGGTCAGGCGCACGACAACCGGCTCGAAGATATCGACGTTGGTGCTGTTCGGCGCGGGAAGACGGCTGGCGACGGCGGGGGCGAACGTATCGCCGATTCCAGGATTAACGCCGTGGAGGATGATCATGGGGCCTGGGTGTTCAATGAAATGACCCGTCCCATTCTTGTAGGAAAACGTTATCGTATTGTTGTTTCCGGGCAGCAGGGAGTTCTTGTTCAGCGTCTTCAGGGCCAGCGACCAATCGTCCGTGATCCAGTAATCGATGTCAGGATTGTCGGTCCACTTTTCCCGAACCGAAGCGGGCGNGGTGCCGTTCAGCGNAAACTGCGGGACGCGCCAGTACATGCCCAGCAAAAAGGCCTTCTGGTATTGGGCCACGTTCAGGTCGGCCGGCAATGGAATGTTATAGCTAACGACGTCGGGCCGGTTGCCGCCCATATGCAGGCCAAAGTCGTCGAAGTTCGGAACGGTGTAGGCAACGACGGGATAGTTACGGACCAGCTTGTAGCCGGGGGTGGCGCCGCCGGCCGCCTCGCGCACGTTGCCGTTAGGGTCAACGACCCTGATCTTGAAGCGCACGCCAGACTGGTTAACGACGTGGGGCAGTTCCCACACGATGGATACTTCCTGATCAACCGCGTTAGGATTGGCGGCCTTGGTGCCGATGTGATTGATGGTGCCGCCTGTGCCGTCAGAGGATGCCAACTCCCGGCCGCCCGGCCACCAGTTATTCCGGTTGACGCTGTGCCAATCGCGCGTCTGGCCGTCGTTGTCGTCATCGTAGCCGTCGTAGTAGGCGTGGAATTCGACAAAGGCCGCGCCGGACACCTTGGCTTTCAATTCGATCTTGTTATTGTTGGCCCAGAGCACGCCGCCGTCATAGGCGGGGATCGGATTCTCGCCCGCATCCATGGATTGGACGCTGATCAATTCGCCATCTGGTGGCGTGGTATCCGCGCCGACGCCGCCCGGCACAAGCGGGTGGGCATCATCATAGTAGACGCGAAGCGCCACATCATGGATGTGGTACTTGCCGCTCTCGCCCCAGAAGAGAAAAGTGTTGTTGCTCGACCCTGCCAGTTCATTGAGCGGAATCTCCTGGATCCACGGCGTGCGGCTCCAGTCGTAGCCGACAGTCGGCGCGTACACTTTGGAGGGGTTGCCGTTGATGCGCAACCGGGCGCTCTTGGTATCGTAGTTGCGCCACAGATCGACGTAAAGCTCGGCCTTCAGCGCGCCCGAAATCCCATCGGGGATGTTCAGGTTCATTAACTTGGGACACTTGGCGAGCGTATCGGGCTCCGTGTACCAAACATTACCGCTCGGATTGTCATTGATGCCGGGAATAGCACATCCGCCCGTGAACTCCTTGTGGCTCATCCAGTACTCTTTATAGGTGACTTCCTCGTCAGCATTATAGAGTCCGGCATTCGCCTCTGGAGCCCGGCCGAGGGCCAAGAGCATTCCCAACAAAACTAACAGTACAAATCCATTAAATCGCTTCATCCTGTTCCTCTTGAATGTACGTGCATCGATGACAATCCGAGCTTTTTCTCTTCGGCCTTGCGGCCGACCTCGATTATCGAATGACCATCGGCATGTAGATCTTCGCTCCGGTCGATTTCACAAAGGTAGCNGTGACGGTGTGATTGCGTGAAACCGTTAGCTGCTGCGTCGAGCCTGAGCCCGTCAGATCGCCGCTCCAGCCGCTGAACATCCAGCCATTGGCCGGGACAGCGGTCAACGTCACCGTTTCGCCGCAGGTATAAGTCGGCTTGGCCGGGCTGAGGTTCACACTGCCCTCGCCGACCTTATTGACCGTCACCGTCAGATTGTTGAGTGTGTTTCCATCCTCAGGCTGGATCGGCGCGGCCGTGTTAAAGAAGTAATCGACGATGGCCGTGTGGGCCGGCGCGTTGTTACCAGACGTCGCCCCGTGGTTGGCGCCGAAAACGCCGCTCTTGGTGACGACCATCGCATGATTAAAGCTGCCGGCCGAGAACCACGTCTCCCCATCATTGGAGGAAGAGAACCCCCACAGCGTGCCGGCGCGGGTCACGCGCAGATAGGCCGGCGTCGAAGGCAGATGGACATCGTTGATGATCGCCTTCGGCTTGCCGTCTACCATTCGCGCGACGAAAAGCCTGTTGCTCGTCCCGTCAAAATGGACCTCAAAGCGCAGGAAGTTATTCGCGTCGGCCTCCACCAAGATGCCCTGCATCTGGAAGCGCGCCGTCACGATTGACTCGAATTTGGCCACGACTTCAAAATCGACATTCTGGGTCGGCTGCATCACGCGAACCGATCGGTTGCCGTTGTCCCAGATATTATGCGACACGTTGGCCGGCACATTGAGGCGCAATTGGGTGCCGTTCATCGTGTAGCTGCCATCCCCGACGGGGTTGACGAACGTCCACAGGTTCGTGTTGAGGGCGCACGCGTTGAAGTCGTCGGAAACGGGCGAATCCGGATTCGATGAGATGAAATTGGCGGTAATGGCCTTCGTCTTGTCCATGACGATCACGGCCGGGTTATCCGCGCCTGACAGGTCGCCCGACCAGCCGGAGAAGATGTAGCCTAGTTTGGGCTTGGGCGTCAGAGTCACGACCTCGCCATAAGTGTAGATGTCGTTCGTTCTCTTGGGTACGACATCGACTGTCCCCTGGCCGTTCGTGGTGACGGTGAGCTTGGGCTTGGTACCCGCCTCGAACACGGCCCCCACCGTTACATCACTGGTGATATCGAACACCAACGGGTTCACGTTGCCGGAGAAATCACCCGTCCAGTTCTTCATGACATAGTTGCCCTGGCCCTGGGAGCGGATCTCGACGGTCTCGCCGTAGCGGTAGCCATCCGGNTTGGCCGGCGGAGAGACTTCGATNCTGCCATTGGCCGTGGGCTGNACGTTGATNTTGAAGATCTGNCTGCTATTGATGGGCTTAACCTCGACCTTGCCGAAGCTGACCATGGCGTTGTGGGCCACGAGCACGGCTGAGCCGCCCGCNGGTTCACCGGACGCGCCGGTGGCCGTCATGTACCACTGGGGCGGTTCCGGCTCGTCCGCCGGCCAAACCTTAAAGCGATAGGTGGCGGTGTTGCCGGAGAACGCGGCCGATTGCACGCTCAGCTTGAAGTAGTACTCCTTGTTAAACTCTAAGGCCTTGTCGCTCTGCGGCGGGGTGATGTCCTGGCCGCCGTTGCCGCGGATCTCGAAAGCGGCCTTGGAGGAACTGGCCCAACGATACCAGGCCAGTGCCCCGATTTGTCGCCAGCCCGAAGTCGGTCCATCGGCAGGATCGCCGGTCGTGGCAAAATGACCCGACCAGCGGACGATGATGCCCACACCGGAACTTTGCGAGGGCGGCTGCGTGCCGCCGGGTCCGGTGAGTGAATGGACGGTGACGGGCACCTTCACCTCGTAGTCCGTCCAGCCGTCGCCGGCCATATTCCCCTGGCCGATGGCCACGAGGCGGTCGTAGCCAGGCACTAAGGTCTTCAGTTTGCCGGCTTCAATGGCCCACGAGCCGTCAACCGGTTGCGCGCCCTGGAGCACGCTACTGTAGTTGTTCCAGTCCACGGTCGTGGGCAGCGGCCAGACCGAGCTCGGGTTGTAATTGACCGTGATGGTCTGGGTGACGTTCGTGCCGCCGTCCGATGCGCGAATGATGAGTGAGTTCGCGCCGTTGTTCAGTTCGGCAATGGGCAACTCGATATTAAAATCGCCCGGGGTGACGAGCCGCGCGGGGTTCGNGGGCGTGTTGCTGCCAATAGTGGCGGCTTTGAATGGCGCGCCATTGAGCGAGTAGGCCAGCGAAGTGGCCCCCGTCACGTTCCCCATTATGTTAACCCATCGCTGCGGGTTTCCAATTTGGCCGAAGTTNTGGGTTGTGCCATACCATACGTTGATGGCCGGAGCATCCGGGGCATCGATCTCATCGGCGGCCGGAGGCTCGTAGTAGATGATCGGATACGGGTAAGGCGCGCCACCTTCCATTGGCGGAATTGACGAATCATCCAGCAACGGATCAATTGGCAGGGCCGTCGGATCAACAGGCTCGATCTGGTCGGCCGATGCGGCAACCATGAGCATTGGCATGACGGTCAGCATTAAGACAGCCGTCACCGATAACAGTAGGATTCTCAGGTATTTCATTTTTGTCCTTACTCCTTCGCTTAGCTAACGGTATAGCGCAGCACTTACAACTTTTCTTACGGCTCAGGGCGTTGCTTTTTTTTCACGCGTTATTCGCAGCGCATGATAGCAATGACCGGNCGCCGCATGCGTCGGCCGGGCAAGTCGGGTTGCCTGATGAACCGCCTTCCTGTTAGTAGTGAAGTGCCAAGAGCGATATGGGGTAGTAATCCAGGCACGGGCGGTATCGCCGCCGCCCGCGCCCAAACCGACAAAAAGGAGCTGGCCCCTGCCCTGATTACTTGCTTGTGTTCAACCAGGCCGGCAGAAGCCGCGGCCAGCGCCGATCAAATCCCAGGGCCTTGATCAGNAGCTCATACAGTTCAAACACCAGCGCCCGCTGGAGAATGAAGACCGCTGCCAGATATATGACGGCGGCCACAAGAATAATCAGGGAGAGGGAAAGGATGTTCTCGCCGCCGGCCAGGCTGATAATGGGCTCCTGAATTAATACCACACCCAGGGCCATCAGTCCACCCGCCAGCATGAAAGGCAGGCTCTGGACAAACGTTTTAACGGCCGTGCCCGGCAGGATNTGGTTCACTTGAAAGACGTTGAACATCATCCCGGCGAACGTGGCGATGGTGACCGCGACGGCCACGCCCACGCTGTCATANGGCCCGACGAGTAACAGGATGAGAGGCACCTTGAAGACCATGAGGACCAANCCGGAGCTCAGGTTGCGGCGCGGCTCGCCCACCGCCTGGAAGAGGGGCGCGGCATTGGAGGCGATGGGGCGCATCAAGCCGTAGAGCGAAAAGATCTGCCACAACGGTATCATCGGGAGCCACTGCGGGCCCAGCAGAACAGGAATGAGCAAGGGCGCGGTGATGGCCATCCCAACGGACATCGGCACGATCATCAAAAAGACCATCTTGGTGCTTTTTAGATAAGCGCGCGCCAAGCGCGGCTTGTCGTCCTGGATCTTGGCGTAGGACGGGAACAGGACATTGCCGAATATCGTGCTGGTGAGCATGTCGCTCAGCCGGCCGGTCAAGGTCACGGCCTTGTTATAGAGACCAACAGAGGTCTCACCGAGCTGCCGGCCAATGACGAACGTGTCGATTTGCGTTTGGACATAACGAACGATGCCACTGCTCATACTTTCCAGGCCGTATTTGAACATCCCCCGGACAATGTCCTTTTCCCATTTTTGGGGGCGAAGCCATATCCACGGACGGTAGTATGCCCACAACAGCGTTGCGCGAAGGAACTGGCCCGCCAAGGTNCCAATGACGAGACTCCATACCCCCAGGCCCATCAACGCCAGCACGATGGAAACGATTGAGGAAACCAGCTCACTCGGAAGCTGCGATAGGCCCAGCTCCTTGAACCGCAGGTCGCGGCGCAAGAGGGCTTCGGGGATAATCCATAAACCGTCGATGGTGACGTAGATCGACATCCAGCGGATAATCGGCACCAGCTCGGCGCTGCCGCCCATGAGTGTAGCCAGAGGTTGGGCCAGCAAGCTGGAGACAACGGTAAATATGATACTGGCGACCATCACGATGACGAAGGCATAGTGAGCAACCTTATTGATGTCATCCTTGGTCTGGACCACCGTCGGCCGCATGCCCACGTCGGTGATCATATTGGCCGCGTTGAAGACGATCATCGCCAGGGCCAATAGACCGAAATCCGCCGGCGTAAGAAGGCGCGCCAGGACAATCGCCAGCAGCATGGCAAACGGCCGCATGCCGAAGGTGATCAAAGTCATGTAGATGCTGCCACGGGCAGCTCTGAGTTTCAGGTTACTCAACTCAACACCTCGCTGAATCGGCGCCGTTCCGGATTAGGCTGAAAGCCAGTTCAGACGTTAAATTCATTATATCTGCTCGTAGACGTTCATGTAGCGGGTCGCGATCTCGCTCCACGTCGGGCCGCCGCGCATGGCGCGGGCTTCGCCTTGGACCTGCTCCAGAAAGCCCGGTTCGCAAATGAAACGGCGCATGGCTCCGGCAATGCTTGCAGGGGTGTTATCGACCAGCAGTCCATTTGCGCCATGGGTCACCAGCTCCCTGTTGGGAGCAAAATCGGTGGCGATGACCGGCATGCCCAGGGCGCGATACTCAATCCCCTTGATCGTCGGCTGATATTGCCAATCGGACGGGCTCTCGGGCACGATGGTCAGGGCGACGTCGTAGGTTGTGACGGTCTGGGGCACGCTGTCATACGGTATAGGCGGCAACAGGCGCACCACCGACTCAATCCCCATCTCCCTCACCAACCCCTGATAATAGCCTTCGGCGACGTCGGGGCCAATGAAATCCAGGCGAAAGCCACTCGTGTCAGCCAGCACCATCTTGACGGCGGCCAGAATCTGCTCCAGTTTGCGGATGCGGGCAATCGAACCCAGATAAAGGAACGTGACCGGCCCCTGGCGGCGATTGCCGCCTTCGTTCGGCAGGCGCAGGAATGGCTCGTCCACGGCCAGCGGCACGACGTCGGCCCACCGCGCCCAATCCGGCCCCAGCACCTTTTCCGCGCCCAGGGCGTGGAGGAAGGTGGCGCGGTCATAGAAGACGCGCGAATACACCACGCGCAGGCCATTGGCGAAGCCGCTTTTCAGGCGGCCGACAAGCCCCCGTCCCTCGCGCTGGGCGATCTGGCGATAGTCGACAATGAAGCGCATGTGGCGCGGCATGCCCAACGGCAAAAGCCACACCATCCGCGCGGCGTTGGGACAGACGTGAACAACGTCGGCGTTCTGCCGGCGGAAAAACCCGCGCAGCCGCAGCATGAAGCGAACGAAAGCAAACCAGTTCCACAGCGAGCGCAGGCCGGGAATGCGGCCGACCGACCGCGGCGGCCGACCTGGCCCTTTCACTTTGGCCACCAGTTCATCGCCCCGATACCAGACGATATCGCCCGCGTCATCATAATTGGCGACCCAAGCCTCGTGTCCCCGCTCGCGCAGNACGGCGGCNACCTTGGGGTAGTCGGGGAAGCTGCGAGAGTAGAACCAGATGTAGAGTACTTTCATGCGTAAACCTTGTGGAAAATCACCGGCGGGGGTCAGTGGCCGGCGCTCTTCGNATGGCTATCGTCGCCCAGGACCATCGCCTGGGCCTGACCGTAAACCGCGGCGTTCTCGCCGATGATCGAATCGCGCAGCACGCAAGCGGCTACCGTCGCGCCCGGGTCGATGATACTGTCGGCGATGATCGCGTCGGCGACGCGAGCGCCGCAGCCGATGGTGACGTTCGGCCCGATGACTGAGCGCTCGATGACGGCCGTTGGGTCGATGAAGACCGGCGGCACGACGGCCACCGAATCGCCCAGGCCGGCCGGCGAGCTGTGGCGGCCGGCATCGCGCTCCAGGATTCGCCGGTTGGCGGCCAGCCGGTTGGCCGGCGAGCCGATATCGACAATGGAGCGAATGGCCTGGGTGCCGATTCGGTCGCCGCGCTCCAGCATGATCTGGAATGTATCGGCCAGGAAGTACTCCCCGTTGGTTTGGCGGCCAGACTTCAGCGTCTGGNCGAGCGTGTCCAAGAGCGCCCGGCCATTCCGGAACCAGTAGGCCCCGGCCAGGGCCAGCCGGTAGTCGCCGGTCTGCGGCTTCTCCACGATGCGGTCAATGAATCCGTCCGGACTGGTCGTCAGGCAGCCGAAGTGGCGCGGATCGTCGATCTCCATCGTCTGGAAAACAGCGTCGGCCGGCGGCGGGGCGGCGATATGTCCGAAATCGGCGTCGATGATGATGTCGCCGAGCGACACCACCACCTCGCCCTCGCCCAGCAAGTCGCCGCATAGCCACAGCGCGTGAGCCTGGCCCAGCGGCTCGTCCTGGTAGACGAAGCGCAAATCGAGATGGCCGTAATGCGCGCGCACCCAGCGCTCGATCTGCTCCCCCTTGTAGCCAACGACGAGGATGACTTCCTCGGTGGCCACGGGGGCCATGCTGTCGAGGATGTGGCCGATAACGGTGTTGTGCCCGACCTGCAAAACCGGCTTCGGCCGGCTCCACGAATGCGGCCGCATCCGCGTGCCATAGCCACCCATTAAAACGACGACTTGCATTGCGCCTGCTCCGCTCTTGCCTAGTGGCTGTAGCCGTTGGGGTGGGCCTGGTGCCACTTCCAGGCCATCTCGATGATCTGCCGCAAGTCGGGGTATTGGCGCTGCCAACCCAGATCGCGCACGATGGCGTCGCTGCCGGCGATGAGGATGTCAGGATCGCCGGGGCGGCGCGGCCCCACGACGGCCGGGATGGGGTGGCCCGTCACTTCGCGGGCGGTGTCGATGACTTCCTTGACGCTGAAGCCGCGGCCGTTGCCCAGGTTGTATTTGCGGCNGCCGNCATCGATGGCGCCCAGGGCCAGGATGTGGGCCTCGGCCAGGTCGACGACGTGGATGTAGTCGCGCACGCAGGTGCCGTCGGGCGTGTTATAGTCGTCGCCGAAGATGGTGATCTTGTCGCGCTGGCCCAGCGCCACCTGGAGCACCAGCGGAATCAGGTGGGTCTCCGGGTCGTGGTGTTCGCCGCGCTCTTCGGTCGCGCCACAGGCGTTGAAGTAGCGCAGGCAGGCGTAGCGCAGGCCATAGACGCGGTCCATCCAGTGCAGGTAGCGCTCCATGATGTTCTTCGATTCGCCATAGGGGCTGCCGGGGACGATGCGCTCTGTCTCGTGAATGGGCATGTGCTCCGGGTCGTCGAACAGATTGGCCGTGGATGACAGGATGAAGCGCCGCACACCGTGCTCGACGGCGCTCTCCAGCAGGTTCAGGCCGTTGACGATGTTGTCACGCAGGTAGAGAAACGGCTTCTCCCACGATTCGCCGACGAGGGTATAGGAGGCGAAGTGCATGATGCCGTCGGGCTTGTGGCGGGCCAGCGTCTCGTCGATCTTGGCCTTGTCGGCCAGATCGCCGCAGACAAAAGTGGCCTCGGGATGGACGGCCGCCTCATGGCCCTGATAGAGATTATCGAATACGACGACGGATGCGCCGTGCTTGATCAGGCGCTCGACGGTGATGCTGCCGATGTAGCCGGCGCCGCCGGTCACTAAAACTTTCATGGCTTGTATATCCTCTATTAACTATGAGTCAGTTGCCGCAAGGGTGTTGCGCCGCTATGACCAGTTTGTGAGGATACACAAGCAAGGTTACGGCATGTCTTACGGCAGGGGTTGATTAAGAGAGTCTAACGCGTCGGCCAGCGTGTTGAAAATGGAGAAACGCGGCAGGCCGGCCGCCGCGGGCAGTTGCTCCTGGTCGCGGCCGCGGCCGGTCCTCAGGAGCATTGCTTCGCGCACGCCGGCGGCTTGCCCGGCTTGAACGTCGGACAGCGCGTCACCGATCATCACCGAGCGACCGAGATCAATATCCAGCTCCGCGGCCGCCCGCAGCAGCAGGCCGGGCNGCGGCTTGCGGCAATCGCAGCCGTCATCGGGCCCGTGGGGGCACATATAGACGGCATCGACCCGCCCCCCGGCGGCGCGAATGACGGCCAACAGCCGGTCGTTGATGGCCTCGGCCGTTTCGCGCGTGATGAGCCCGCGGCCGACGGCCGACTGGTTCGTCACCAGCACGAGGCGATAGGGGCTATCGCGCAGCGCCACCAGCGCGTCGATGGCCTGTGGGAAGATTTCCACGTCGGCCCACGAGCGCACGTAGTTGCTGCAATTCTCGATGATGACCCCATCGCGATCGAGGAAGATGGCGGGCTGCTTCATGTGAATGTGAAGGGGAGCAGGGGAGAAAGGGAGAAAGGGTGATCACCTTTTCTCCCCCGCTCCCTTTCTCCCTTTCGTTCTTACTCCGCTAGAGTCATCTCGCGCAGAGCCTTGGTGATCAGGTGCTCAAGCATCAGGTGAATATCCTCCACCTGTTCGATGCAGTCGCTGGGCACGTGCAGGTGGATGTCCACCATCGGTCCCAGCTTGCCCGCACCGAAGCCGGTCATGCCGATAACCGTCGCGCCGCGTTCGTTGGCCAGCTCCACAGCCCGCAGTACGTTGGGCGAGTTGCCGCTGGTCGAGATGGCCACGACGACGTCGCCAGGGTTCAGCAGGTTGGCCAGTTGCAGGCGAAAGACGTTNTCATAGCCGTCGTCGTTGCCATAGGCGGAGAAGATGGCCATGTTGTCGGCCAGGCCGATGACCTTGTAGTGCGGCCAATCGGGGCGGCGCGTGTTCTTGGCCAGGTCGCANACCATGTGGCTGGCAGTCGAGGCGCTGCCGCCGTTGCCCATNATGAAGATTTGCTTGCCGTCCATTCGCGCCTGGTGGAGCGTATCGATCGCNGCGTGAATCGGCTCGCGGTCGATGCGGTCGAGCACGGCCTTCATCTCATCGAAATACCATTCGGTGTTGGCTGTCTTGTCGTAGTCAATCGCCTTTAACATGATCGTTCATCCTTGTTGAAGAAGAATCCGCAGATTACGCAGATTACGCAGATTTTAGGAAAGTTCGGCCGTGAAATATGTGAGTCTTTTCAAGACCTTGAAAATTAGGAATCTACCGCTGGTAGTCGAAGATGACTTTGCTGCCGTCCTGGCCCAGGTTAAACGGCAATTCCTGGAGCATGTGCATCTCCTGGCGCAGGTGCTCCTGCTTGCCGGGCGGGCAATAGAGCAGCAGGAATCCGCCGCCGCCCGCACCGGCGATCTTGCCGCCGGTCGCGCCGGCCTTCCGGGCGATGGCGTACAGGTCGTCCACGTCGCCGTTGCTGATCTTGCTGGCCAGTTGCTTCTTGAGTTCCCAGCTCTCNTGCAGCAGATCGCCGATGGCGTCCACCTCGCCCTGCTGCAGCTTGTCGCAGGCGACATGGGCGATGTGCTTCATCTCTTCCAGCACCGACTCCCGCGAGCGGATGTTGGACTGCTGCTCCGACAGGATGGAGTCGGCCTTGCGGGTGACGCCGGTATAGAAAAGCAACAGGTTGTGGTTCAACTGGCGCTTGGTGGCCGGGGTCAGGTCGATGCGCGTGCTGCGCACCTCGCCGCTGCCGGGTAGAAACTCCATGAAACGCAGCCCGCCATAGGCAGCGATGTACTGGTCCTGAATGCCGATGGGCTTGCCCAGCACGTCGATCTCGATGTGGCAGGCCTCCTTGGCCAGTTGCTCGGCCATGATCAACTCCCGCTTCAGGGCATACATGGCATGGAGCGCGCCGACGGTGACGGTGCTGGACGAGCCGAGCCCTGATCCTTCCGACGGGATATCGCCCATCGTCGTGATCTCGACGCCGTGGTCGATGCCGGTCAGCCGGAACGCCTCGCGGATGAGTTCATGATGGATCTGATCCACGGAATCGACCAGCTCGGTATGGGTATAACCAACGCGCAGCTTGTTGTCGAAGCGCCGCTTGATGGTGACGAAGATGTACTTGTCTATGGCCGAGGTCAGCACGCAGCCGCCGTGCTCCAGATAATANCCCGGGAAATCAGTTCCTCCGCCGAACAAGCTCGTTCGNAGCGGCGTTTGCACAATGATCATAACGTGAACTCCTGANGTGAAGTTGTCGGCCGCCTGACGGCCATCCGGCGNGGCNNGCAGGGCAGNGNGCCNGTCAAGCGTCGCGCAAGAGCAGATTGCGGCCNAGGCGCTTGCGGTTTTTAACCATCCAGTATCCCATGTAGAGATANCAGGAGACGCGCTCCTTCAGCCCGACGGGCGAGCGCTCGATCGAGCGGACGTGCTCGCGCANNANCCGCCANTGGGGAAAGGTGACCTTCCCGGCGCGGCGCGGATCATACCAGGCCTGCTGCGCCTGCGGCGACTTGTTGCCGCCCCAGGACTGCTCCTCGTGGAAGCGGTAGAAGAATAAGTGCTCCGGCACCTCGTAGAATTTGCCCAGCAGGCTCAATTCGCTCAGCAGGGGCCGGTCTGACCCGGCGTACTTGCCGATAAGCCGGGTGCGGCCGAGCACCTCGCGGCGCATCAACCCGAACACGGCCACGACAGGGCTTGGATCGAGCACAAATTCATAGAAACGCTGGCGTGGATCCGGGGAATTGAAATGCTTCTTTCCCGGATAAACCTTAACGACGTCGCCCTGGCTGTCGATGGCCTTGGCCTGGGTGTAGGCCAGCACGACGTCAGGGTTATTGTCGAGAACCTCGACGCACCGCTCGAGGTAAGTCGGCGCGAGCAAGTCATCATGCGCCGCCCATTTGAAATACTCGCCCCGCCCCAACTCAAACGCGCGATTGTAGTTGGCCGACGCGCCGATGTTCTCGTCGTTGCGATAGTAGCGGATGCGCTCGTCGCGGGCGGCGTATTGGCGGCAGATGGCCTCTGTCCTGTCGGTCGATGCGTTGTCTGAGATCACCAGCTCGAAGTCGGTGAAGGTCTGCGCCAGGAGCGATTCCAGTGTCCCGACGAGATAGTTCTGGCCGTTATAGACAGGCAGTCCGATAGTGACGCGCGGGGAGTTCGTGGTCATGGGCAATTTAACTAGGAGCGGCCGTTCCCGCCGGAGGCGAGTATGGGAGTAGCGAGACCATGGGCGGCCTCCAGCTTTTGTATCGCCCTCTCGTTGAGGTTATCGAGCCGGGCCAGCATGGCGGCGCACAGCTCGTCCACGGCCGGGCTGAGCTTGGAGACGCGCCCCTTGCCCACCGACTGGGCGTTGACATCTTTCACGATGTGATCGCCGGGATAGGGACGGCCCAGAAAGGCGTATGTCCGGCGCATCGTGCGCGCCGGGTCGAGGACGAGATCCTCATAGCGACTGAGCATGACGCGCGGGTTTTGATCCAGGTGCTGCTCGAAATAGAGCTGCATCCGGGCCCACCAGAAGAGCGCGGCCGTGTCGAACGGGTTCAGGTCCATCTCCAGGAAGCGCCGCAGCGTCTCGCGCGTCTCTTCGGAGCTGTTCTGCGAGCGCCAGTTGTTGGGGTCGTTAGCCAGAAACGGCTGCAAATCGCGGTTGCCGTTGTCCGCGCCGAAAGCCTTGAGGTTTGACGCAGCCACGTCCTGATAGTGGCGGTAGGCCCACAGCACCTTAGAATCTGGAAAGGCAGCCATCAGTTCGTGCGCCCGCTGCGATTCGACAAGCGGCTTAAAGACGACCATCGGCAACCGGTGCGAATCGATCTCGGCCACTACCGAAGACAAAGGATTCAGGCGCACGTGCTCCACGGTGTCCAGGGAGGAAAGCTCGCTGGATTCGCGATAGACCCTGACGCCCATGTCCCGCTCGAACACCCAGTACATCATGCTGGTGCCGGCGCGCTGGATGCCCAGGATGAGCACGACGGTCTTGCGGCCATCATACTTCGCCGCGCCCAGTTTCTGCGCGGCGTTCTTGTAGAGGCGAAACGCGCCGAACGACAGCGTCTGCAGGTTGATATCCGATGACTTCAGTTGATATGGCATAACGTCAATAATGAATGGCGCTCACGTCTCGTCGGTATAGCCCCGGCGCCAGATGTTCAGCCCATAGCCGAGCAACTGCTCAACCGTGTGGACGTCATCTTCGAGCAATCGCCACAGGGCCNGCTTGACGTCCGGCGAAAAGTGGGGCTTTTCCTCGATCTTGTTCGAAAGCAAGCGGTGGCGAATGGGCTGACGGATCGACGCGGGCACGACGCCGCGAACCTTTTGGAAAAACTCTGTTTTGGTGAACGCGCGCGCCGTTTCCGAGCGCAGGTAGGGTTGGCCCACCGATTGGTGCAGTGGTGTGGTGTCCGTCTCGTCAAATGGCGCGCGTTCGATGCCCAGGAAATCGGCGATGCGATGAAGGGTGGCNATCTGATCGGCTGTGTACTCCTCGAAGACCAGCAGCATCACGTTCTCCGGGCCGAACAGTTCCAGATAGGGTCGAATCTGCACGCCATAGCGGCTGCGGTTCACGTAGGCCGCGTCGCTGAAGACGGCCTCTTCCGGCGGCCGCGTGTCGATCTCGCGCACCCGGTTGTGGGTGTAGTGGGAGATGACGCGCTCGACCGGCTGGCGCATGACGTANATCAGTTTGAGCGCCGGGTTATAGTCATAGAGCCGCTTGTGCGTGTCGCGAAACTCCGGGTAGAAAGTGTAGTAAGTCGAAGCCTCGCCGCACAACTGGCCGGGCATGGGNTGGTANAGGCTGTGATATTCATCCAGCCCCTCGGCCCAGTCTTNCGTTTGGTGGAAGTAACCCGGCTCCTTTTCCCGGCAGAAACAGATCTGGGGATGGGCCGCCAGNTGTGCCGCCAGGCTNGTTGTGCCCGCTTTCTGGGCACCGATGACCATGAAATCGACGCGCATAATGATCTCTTCCGCTAACGGGCCTCGGACTCGTAGTAGGCGTAGCTGCCGTTCGGTTCGGCGCGATTGACGACGACTTCCATCGACTTCACGCGCACGTTAGAGAGTTGCCGGCGAACAGTCTGCACGTCGCCGCGTCGGGTCTGGGATTGGGCCACCACCAGGATGACATTGTCCACAGCCGGAGCCAGCACGGCCGCGTCAGCCACCGACAACAAGGCCGGAGTGTCGAGGATGATAAAGTCGAACTGGCCCTTCAGTTGTTCGATCAGGTCCAGCATCCGTTGGGAGCCTAGAAGCTCTGTGGGGTTCGGCGGCAACGGGCCGCTGGTGATCACCTGGACNCGGGGGAAGGCGCTGTATTGAATCGCCTCANCCACCTGAACCTCGCCGGCCAGGATATTCGTCAGGCCGCGCTTGTTCGGGATGTCGAACAGTTTGTGAACCGTGGGCAGGCGCAGGTCACAATCGACGACGACCACTTCGCGCCCCGACTGGGCGATGGTGACGGCCAGATTGGCGGCGACGGTCGATTTGCCCTCGCCGCGCTTGGCGCTGGTCAGCAGGGCAACCTGCGAACCTTCAACCCCGGAAGCGAGGATGTTGGTNCGCAATCGCCGGAACGATTCCAGTTGTGGGTAATGGCCCGCCCCCAACCGGGCGATAGCCAGATCATCCTTGGAGGCCGGGATTTGGCCGATGGTTTCCATCTGGGTCGCGTGCTCGATTTGCTCCGGTGTATAGAGGGTGGTGTCCAGATTCTCGGTCAGCAACGCCAGAGCCACGCCACTCACCAGGCCGATAGCCAGGCCCAGGGCCAGGTTGACCAGATGGCGCGGCTTGGCCGGGCGGTTGGGGGTATTGGCTTCCTCGACGATGGAGATGGCGTTGGCCCGCACTGCCTCTTCGAGCCGGGCTTCTTCGTACTGCGTCAGGAGCGAGGCATAGGTGCGGTCGCGCACGTCGAGCGCTTCGCGGGCCGCGGCGATGACCGTTTCGTTCGGCGGCGATGCCTCGAGGGCGCGCTCGTAGTTGGCGCGAGCCTCATTCAGGGCCAACTCGGCCTGATCCAGCTGCTCCCCCAGGATTTCCTGCAACGTCTGCCCGGCCCCGCCGCTGTAGAATTCGCGATTCTGATCGACCAGCACTTGCGCCGCCGCGTTGGCCACGTCGCGGGCGTCCTCTGGGTCGGTCGCTTCGGCCACAATGCGAATCAGCTCCGTGCCGGCGATTGACTGCACCGAGATAACCGGCAGCGACTCCAGACCAAGCTGATCCATGATCTCCCGCCGCACCTTGTTGCCGGTTATGATGCGCGAATAGGTATTGACCAGGCGTTCGGTATAGGAGATGTCGGGCCGGGCCGTCGTCACCGAACCACTACCGATGGTCAGAACCCGCACTGTGGTCGAAGCCACGTACTGAGGTGTAGATANAAAGGTAAATACGGCCGCGATCGCCAACCCCAAGAGGGTGCTCAGNATAACGATCCATTTGCGCCGCCGNAATACCGATAAATAAGTGCTTAACTCCATACTCTCTTATGCTCCTACCGAGGACTGCCATCCCAATGCGAACAGTTTCAGATTAGCAAGCAATGGTTACGATCAATCTTGCGACTGATCCGCCGTTCATCTCCCAAGAATACCAATGAGACAGGAAATTTACCTCAACGATGAGTAATAAACGCGTTAAATCGAGTTGATAGTGGAACCGGTCGCCACTGGAACGCGATGCGACGATTCACCTAACAACCTTTCGTAGACCCGCATGGTCTGCTCGTAATGCGTCTTCGGGCCATTGACGGNCTCGACCTGGGCGCGGCCGTTGCGACCCATCTGGATCGCCAACGCGCGATTGTCGAGGAGGTTCTGCATCTTGGCCGCCAGCTCGATGGCGTTGCCCGGCTCGAACAGGTAGCCGTTCCAGCCGTCGCGCACCTGCTCAGGGATGCCACCGATATTGGATCCGATGACCGGCGTNCCGCAGGCCAGCGACTCGATGANGGTCATCGAGTAGTTTTCGTACCATTCCGAGGGAGAGACAGTGAACAATGCGCTCCGCACCATCGCCGCCAGTTCATCCGTTGCCATGTGACCCAGGAAGCGCACGTTGGTCAGTTTATGAGTTTCCACGAATTGGCGCATCTCCGGCTCCAGCTCCCCCGCGCCGGCGATGTTCAACACGGCATCGGTATTGATGTGGCGCATGGCCTCGAGTAGTGTCATGATGCCCTTGACCCGCACCAGCCGCCCCGCAAAGACAAAGTGGTTTTGCGGCTCATAGGTGGCCGAAAAGCTGCCGGGGTTGATGAAGTTGGGAATGGGAACGATCGGCTTGCGGATGCCGTGCTCGGCCATCTTGTCGGCCAGGAATTGGCTGGGCGAGATAAAGAGATCGATATTGGGTTCGTAGAGCCGAAAAAACTCGTGGAAGTACATCTCGGCCGTGGCCAGCAGGCTGGCGCTGAGCGAGCCGCGCTTGCAACGGTAGCGCGTCATATTGAAATAGCGGCCGCCCTTGCACGCTTCGCAGATGCGGTCGTCGGAGACGAAGGTCGTGTTGGGGCAGGCGATTTTGTAATCGTGGAGCGTCTGGACCACGGGCAACCCGGCGGCCTTCAGCGCGGGCAGGATCGAGGTCGAGGTCTCGTGGATAAAGCCGTGGATGTGGACCAGGTCGGGCCGGGTGTCCTCGATGATGGCTTCCACCTTGCGCCGCGCCTCGCGCGAGTAGAGCACGCGCTCGACAACGTTCAACTTCGGGCGGAGGCCGGGCTTGCGCAACTCCGTGGGAAAGTCGATGTAGCTGACGAAATAGTCGCTGTATTCGGACGGGAAGTTCTGCGGGTGGTCCATGCAGAACGGGATGACCTCGTGACCGTGGCGGCGCAACAGGTCGGACAGGTCGAAGAAACAGCGTTCTCCGCCGCCGCGCATGTAGTGAAAGCTGTTGATCATCAAGATCTTCATGGCGTGGTTATCCCGTCTCGCAATCGGCCGGGCCGAATGGCGAATCGCTAGGCCAGAGCCTCGTAGAGTTCTTCGTACTGGTCGATCACCCGCGGCCATTGGAACTGCGAATGCACCACCGCCTCGGCCCGGCCGGCCAGCTCGTGCATCTCGCGCGGGTGCGCCAGGGCCCAGATCATCTTCTCGCGCAGCTCAGCGACGTNGCCCGACTTAAAGAAGAGGGCCTCATTGGGCAGCACGGCCCGATTTTCGGGCAGGTCGCTGGCAATAAGAGGCGTCTTGAGCGCCGCCGCCTCCAGCAGTGTAGCCGCCATCGCTTCGTAGGTCGTCGGGAAGATGAACAGGTTAGCCATCTGGATCAGCGCGAAGAGCAGCCCCTTGTCCGTCACAAATCCGCCAAAGCGCGCGCGGTCGTCGGCCAGCGATAGCAGCTTCTGGTGGTACTCGGGGTCGAATGACTCATCGCCCAGGATGAGCAGTGGCGTCTCGTCGTCGATCCCNTGCATNGCCTCNAGAACNTAGTGGCAGCCNTTGCGTGGGATGTTGCGGCCGGCGGTGAAGATCATGTAGTTGCCCGGTTCCAGGTTGTGGCGAGCGAGGAACTCCTTGGCCTCAGCAAACTTAAGCTCCGGCAGCTGGATGCCGATGGGCAAATACTTCACCTCGCGGCCGTAGCTCTTCTCCAGGAACTCGGCGTCCGGCAGCGACACGCTGGTGCGGACATTGGCCAGNTGCATGAACGGGTATTCACAGGCCTTGAAGAAATAGATACCTTTGCCCCATTGGTTATATTCTTTCGGAACCAGACTGTGCAGGCCGTGGGACGTGGCAATCACCTTGTAGCGCAGCCGCAGCAGCGGCAGGACAAAGCTGGTCTCCACGCTGTGGATGTTGACCAGATCGTAATTGCCCAGGAAAAGCGCGTGAAGGGCGGCCATGAGGAACGTCACCGTGGCGCGGGTGAATTTGCCGGGGACGCTCGGCACGCGAATGATGCGAATGCCGGGGATCTCCGTGCCCTTGGGCACTTCATGACTGCTCACGTAAACCGTCGGTTCAAACCGGTCGTGGTCGAAAGAAGTAGCGATTTTTTGCACGACGGCGTCAACACCGGCCTTGGCCGGCAGGGCCTTGATTCCAATAAAGGCGATTTTCTTTTTCTTCATCGTGNTTCTATATGCGCGCCGGAGCGCGACTAACCTNTCCAGGGGCCGATCGCGGAGATGGACGCGCCTGTTTATTAAATGGCTAACTCTACCGGCTCCTGGCGGTTGCGATAGAGGCCTGGATCCACCACCTGGGCCATCGCGATCTGNTCGAGGTCGCGCCCCAGGAAACGGGCGATCAATTCAATCTGGCTGACCGGGCCGGCCATTACCTCGCTATAGTGGACATAGAGCGTTTCGATNTTCGCTTGTCGCTGTAACCACTTTTCGACCAGTTCGATATGGCGGTTGAACATGGCCGCAACCTGGGCGTCGTCCATCTGGTCGGGATCTTCGCCGCGGTTGATGATCATCTTGCGTTGCGAGGCGAGGATCTCGTCCAGATTGCGCCGCAGGAATATGACCTGATACTGTTCGTTTGGCGGCAGATATTGCAGCAGAAAAGAGATGACCTTGACGGCCTTGCCCCGCGCCAGCGGCAACCAGGCGGTGTCACCCTTGTCCAGCTGCTTGACGCGCTCGAATTCGTAATACCCCTTGGGGTTATCGGGATCGGCCGCGCGTAGCTCGTCCGTCAACGGCGCGACGCCCCCGGTGGCCAGCATCTTCATCATCATCGACGTCCCCGATCGGGGCAGGCCGGAGACGATNACGATTGGCGCGTTGGGCTGGNGCGCGGGNGTCTGATCNTNGTTGCGCTTGAATGGATTCTTCATGCGNGCCTTATTCCACGTAGCCGAGCTTGCGCAGATGATCGGCCAGGCCGGCCATCTCCAGCTCGCTCATCTCGTCAGTCATATCGACCGCGCCGGCCTCGGCCTGGGCGATGTGGGTCTCGATCAGGCGGCGCAGCTCGGCGGCCTTGTCGGGCCGGGATTGGGCCAGGTTGCGGGTCTCTTCCGGGTCGGCCGAAAGGTCGTACAGCTCTTCCGGCACTTTCGGGTCGTTCGCGTCGTAGGCGTATTTGAACCCGCCGTAGCGAATGCCATAGAAAGAGGACGGCTCGCGGGAATTCTGGCACGTCTCGATGAGCGCGGGCAACTCGGGCAATTTTTCGCCGCGCATGATGGGCAACAGGCTGCGGCCGTCGACCGTCGGGGGGATACTGTCCTCCAGCCCGGCCAGNTCAAGGATCGTGGGCAGGATGTCAACNTGCCGCACCTGATCGCCCACGCGCCGGCCCTGTGGCGCGGCCCCGCCGGCTACGACCAGCGGCACGCGCACCAGCGAATCATACACATGGTAGCCGTGGCCCGTAACGGTCGCCAGCGGGCTTTCCACCGCGCCAAACCGGTAGAGAAGACGCGAAGTCTTGAACCAGCTGTTTCGTACCGAGGCGATCGCCTTGCGTCGCGCCTGCGCCCAGCGCCCCGTGCCCTTATTGGCTTTGCTGAGCGATTTCTTGAAGAACTCCACCTGATTCTCCAGGTTGTTCTCCGGGATCTTCTCACCGTGGTCGCCGGTCAGGAGGACAACAGTGTTCTCAAAATCGATGGCGTCGANTAGCTTGCGCAGGCGCGCGTCATAGCTGGAGATGGCCCGGTCATATTGCGTGCGGCCGAATTCCGGCGTGTCATAGCCGGGCAGGATCTGGCGCGGGCGATGGACGCCCCACAGGTGAAGATAGGCAAACCAGGGCTCCTCATGACCGCGCGAGCGGAAGCGCTCGATGAGCTGGTCGCCCCACTCGCCCAGCATGGGNGATTTCACNCCGTCACGAAATTCATACTGGTCGTAGCCGCGATTNAGCCGGTAAAACTCGCTCAGCGGGCCGGTCGCTTCGGCATAGGTGTGATANCCATGTTCGCGCAGCAGNTCAGCCAGGAGGGGGATATTGTCCGAAACGCGCGCGCCGACCATGGCCCGCACGCCATGACGCGCCGGGTACATGCCGCTAAACATCGTCGTCATGCACGGGATAGTCATGGAGTTGGAGGTGATCAGGTGCGTAAACAGCGTGCCCCGCTCCGCCAGCGCTTGCATGCCGGGCGTCTGCGCGGTCCGGTCTGGGTCGAAGGCCCGGTCGGCGCGCAAACAATCTATAACGATGAGCAAGATATTAGGCCTTGTCGAAGGCATTCAACTCTCCTCCACTTGTTGGAGTTTGGAAGGCTCCAGAAATCCGGCTGCCGGCAGCCGGGTATCAGCCATACATTGGTCTCTACGGATGCCATAGTAGCGCGCCAGACTTACGATAAACCTGAAGAGAAAGGGGCGAGTGGGCCGGCCAAGGCTGGCTCGGCTGGAGGGAACATGCCGCCCACGGCAAAACAGGGATCAGATGGAGCGACCAGCGCGACTGCGGGCGGCCGCGCGACTGCGGCGGCGATCGAAGGCGTAGATCTGATTAAATGTGTAGCCGATTGCTATCCAATAGAGGGACATCATGGCCCCGGCCATCCAGGCTTTGTGATACCACTGCCACAACGGCCAGAAAAGAGTGAAGATCATAAGACCATAGGCCAGTGTAGCCCGGTAGGGATCATTCACCCGGCGCGCATACTGGAACATCTTGGCGGCCATCCACAGGTTAATAGCCATAAACACGAGCATGCCTACCACGCCGATTTCCTGAATCCAGGTGCCCAGAGTTGTCGTGCCGACGCCGTATATATCTTCTAGAAGGGCGCTCCCTCTAATTCCCAGCAGTTCGCTCTGCGAGCGCGTGCCGATGCCGAAACCAAAAAGCGTCGTTGTCCAGTCACGCCGGATCTGCTGCCAGCCATACGTGACCGCCAANCCGCGGCCGATATTGAACGTGGTATCGTCCCTTTTTGTGCCGTCGGTGAAGATATAGTTCTCCACNGCCTCCACNTTGAGGTACTCCTGCAACGGCTTCAGCCCCATCGTGTTGACCAGATAGGAGTTGTAAATCGGGATGAATACGGCCGCCGCGCCGGCGATCAGAATGATGTAGACAAACAACTGGCGCAGTTGTCCGCCCCGAACCANGTGGATGACCAGGGTGGCCACAGCCAGGATGCCGGCGCCGATCAGGTAAAACTTGGTCGCGTTCAGCGTGCTCCCCAACAACCCGAGGGCAAGTATGAGTATCAAGGTCCTTCGCTGATACGTCGCCAGCCAGTGGCCCAGGCCGAGCGAGACGATGAAAAAGACCAGCATCGAGAACTGCATCACGCCCTTCTGGCCAAACGTGCCGGCCAGGCTATCGCCAGTCGGGAAACCCAGGGCCAGCATGATTAGTTGAACGAGTACCTGGAATATGAGAAGGCCGATGCAAAATCGGAAGAACCACCGGGCGAAATCAGGCGGCCAGCCCTGGACGAGGAAGGCAAACAAGGCGAGGAGGGGATACTTGAACATCCCCCACCACCCCCAGATCGTGGCGGCCAGAGGTTGGCCCTCGATCATCGGCGAGATGCTCCAGANAAGCGTCAGGCCGATGATNAGCAAGACGGCGCGAGGGATCCTGTCTTCCTTCAGCATGTAGGCAAAGGCGACGAAAGCGACCAGCGCAATCGCTACCTCAACAGTCCCCAATATGGCGCGAGGGAAGCGAAGCGGCCAGACCATTATCGGCGTGAACAACTCGGCCAGCAAAACCAGCGCCAGCAAGCGGAACCAGCCCTGCCGGGTCCAGTTGGGTCGGGTTCGAGTCNTTTTTGGGGGTCTCGGCCGTAGTTGGTTGCGGGTACAGATAGTCTTGTCGCGCCATCTTCTGGTGGCCGGGAAGCCGGCCGTTGGGCGCAACGGCCGGCTTCGAAACAAAATGCTAGCAGATAATCTAGTCGGCGGCCATGGCCTCCGGCAATTTCTCAGCCTCGCCACGAGCAGCCATGTGCTCGCGGACGGCATTGGCTACGTAAGCGACTTTCTCGTCATCCAACTCCGGGAATATGGGCAGCGAGACGATCGTCTCGGCGTAGGCCTCGGTGATCGGGAAATCGCCCTGCTTGTACCCCAGTTCCTCATAGGCAGGTTGCAGATGAATGGGAATTGGGTAATGCAGCCCCGTCGCAATGCCGGCTTTCTTCAGATCTTCCATCAGCGCTTCGCGCCCGTCCACGCGCACGACATATAGATGGAAGATGTGCTCGGCGTAGTCGGCCGTGGTCGGGGTGACAACTGGCAGATCGGCCAGCAGGTCGGAATAGGTGGCCGCGGCGCGGCGGCGGCTGGCGTTCCAGTCGTCCAGGTGGGGCAACTTAACTCCCAGCACGGCGGCCTGCATGGTGTCGAGGCGGTTGTTGAAACCCTTTACCTCGTGGAAATACTTCACCTTCTGGCCGATATTGCGCAACAGGCGAATCTTCTCNGCGATCTCGGGATCGTTTGTCGTCACCGCGCCGCCATCACCATAGGCNCCCAGGTTCTTGCCGGGGTAGAAGCTGAAGCCCGCGGCGTCGCCCAGACTGCCCGCGCGACGACCCTTGTAGCGAGCGCCGCTGGCCTGGGCCGCGTCCTCGAAGACGCGCAGCCCATGCTTGCGAGCGATGGCGACGATGGCGTCCATGTCGGCTGTCTGGCCATACAGGTGGACGGGCATGATCGCCTTGGTGCGCGGGGTGATAGCGGCCTCGATCTTGCTAGCGTCGATGTTGTACGTTTCCGGGTCGCAATCGACCAGCACGGGCGTTGCGCCGGCGTTGGAAATCGCCAGCGTTGTGGCGATGAACGTGTTGGCAGCGGTGATAACCTCATCGCCGGGGCCGATATCGTAGGCGCGGACNATCAATTCCAGNGCCGAATAGCCGGAATCGACGCCGACGCAATACTTGACGCCGCAATACTCGGCAAAGGCCTTCTCGAACTCGGCGACCGCGCCGCCGAGGATAAAGTCGCCACGATGCATGACAGCCAATACGGCCGGGTCNACCTCGTTTTGAATCTGACGATATTGTGCTCTCAGGTCGACAAATGGGATTTCCATGTTGAATACCTTAACCTTGTTTGGAATTTGGCGCGACCGGGGCGCGAAGCCTGGCGATCGGGCCAATCGAATGAACTGNTTTGGGAAATTNAAGTTATGTCAGCGTGATTCNACGCGGACTCGCCCCGCCGGCGTGTGTCTTGTCGCGCGGCGACTCAGGCCATACGCGAGAGCGGCTTTAAGCTTAGCGGCATTGGCGGCGTAGGTCCATCCGTGAACATCCGCCTGGGCTTCCTGCCCTAACCTGGACAGTTCGGCGCGTTTGGCCCAAATCTGCCGCAAGGTGCTCAGTAATGCTTCCTCAGTCACGTCGTCCGCCCAGAAAGCGTATTGCCCGTCGCCGACCACATCCGTGTGACACACGTTGCTCGTGGCCAGCATGGGCATGCCGGCAGCCATGTATTCGAACATCTTAATNGGGCTGGATGCTTCGTACTTGACATCATCGACCTCGGGCAAAGAGGTCACCCCCACATGCGACTGAGCCAGAATATGGGGCACATTCTCGTGGGGCACGGGGCGCTCGACGCGCACAGCGCCGCCGCTCACCGACGCCGCGCTTTCCAGTTCCGGCCGCAGCGGGCCGTCCCCATAAAGACTCAGCACGAACGACATCCCCTCGGCCGCGGCGCGGTTGACCGCCCGGCAGAGCGGCAAGAGATTGCGCTTGGCCAGGAAAATGCCGATATAAACCAGCCGAATGGGTTCATTCTGGTAAGGCCAATGGCGCGCCTTGGCCGCCGCGGCGAACCGCTCGGCCTCGACGGCCGAGGGCCAAACACCCCACAGNTGCTCCTCGGGGATTTTGACCAGCTGGGCCATGCGCGGGGTGATGGCCGTTTGGCCGTCGGCAAAACGTGCCGCCAGCCCGGTCACCATGTCAAACCACGCCGTGCGCAGGCGAATCTTGAGGCTGTCGGTGGTGTAATCCACCATGTCGCGGGTGTCCATCACCAGTTGCGGGCGCCGCCGGCCGGCCAGCCGCAGCGGCAGCAGCCACACGGCCGACAGCTGGTGGAAGAGGATGACGTCGAACGAGCGCAGCCGGGGCAGCAGGTAGCGCAGAACCCCCAGATGAAATAATGCCTGGCCCAGCAAATACACCTTCGGCCGCGGGATATTGAGCACCTCGACGCCACGGTATGACTGTTTGCCCGCCGGTCCAATGGTGATCAGGGTGACATCAACACCCTGACGGCGCAGCTCCCGCGTGGTATCGACCCAGGTTGCCGAGTCGAGCTTGTCGGGCGTCACCGGGGAAACCCAGGCTACGCGTAGCCGGTCGCCGGACGATTGGTGCTCGTTCGTCATGTTATCCCTTCCGCGCGGAGCAATCGCCTAGTGGGCCCCGCAGCGGTTCTTTAGCCCGTCGACGTAGGCCTTTTCGTCGGGGTGCAGCGGGCAGTCAATGTCATTCACCGAAGTGGCCACCCGCGCCGGATTGCCATAGACGACGGCATAGGGCGGCACATCCTTGGTGACGACAGAGCCCGCGCCGACCAGCGCATATTCGCCAACGGTCACGCGCGGGAGAATGGTGACGTTCACGCCGATGCGCGCGCCGCGCTTGATTGTCGGTCCTCCGGCATGGGTGCACTCGGCACAGAGCGGCCTCATGTCGTTGGCGATTGACACGCCGGGCGCCAGGAACGCATCATCCTCAATCGTGGTGAACTGGGCAACGTAGACGTTGCTATGGATCTTGACGTTATTGCCGATCCGGCAGCCGTAGTCGATGACCGAGTTACTCCAGATTCCGACGTTATCGCCGATGACGTTCTCCTCGCGGATGACGACATTATGGCCTGTCTGCAAGCCGCGACCGATGGTCGTGCCGACGTAGACGATCGTCCCGGCGCGCAGGTTCGCCCCGCTGCCGATGCGGAGCGTCTGGTCGGCGATGGCGCGGCCGGTCGGATAGCCGATCTTGACGCCCTCATCCACCGCGCTGGGCTGTTCCAGCAGGACGTGGTCGGTCTTCTCAAGCATGGGCGATTTCTCTGGCGGTGCGCAATTCCGACACGGCGCCGCGGCCGTTCTGCTTCAGGAAGATCGTGTCGCCGCCGTTCTTCATCGAGCGCTGGGCGGCCTCGACGACCTCGACCACGCGCATGCCGTTATGGCCGTCCGTCTGGGGCTGCTGGCCCTCGCGGATGCACTCCAGGAAGTGATTGCATTGGACGCGCAGCGGCTCGTCGAATCGAATGNAGGGTATGACCACGTCGCCGTAATGATAGGCNAAGCTGAACTCGCCGAAGGTGTCGGTGTGGCGAATGGCCTTGACGCCTTTGTCGTAAATCTTGATTTTCTCTAGCGGCTCGACGTCATCGTAGATGACCATCTTCTTGCTGCCGACGACGGTAATGCGCCGCTGCTTCGACGGATCNAGCCAGCTGGAGCGGATNTGGGCCATAATGTTGTTGGGGAACATGAGGGTGGTGTAAGCCACATCCTCGATCCCTTCCTGCACGCACGAGGAGCCGTGGGTGTTGACGCTGATCGGGTCGGCGTCCAGCAGATAGCGCAGGATGGAGATATCATGCGGAGCCAGGTCCCATACGACGTTGGCCTTTGTCTGGAACAGGCCCAGGCTGGCGCGGATGGCATCGATATAGTAGATATCGCCCAGCTCGCCGCTCTGGATCATTTGTTTGACGGCGCGCACGGCCGAGTTGTACTCGAAAGTATGGCCCACCATCAGGATGACGTTGTTCTCTTCCGCCACCTTGATGAGCTTGGCCGCGTCGGCGCTATCGAGCGTGATCGGCTTCTCGACCAGGACGTGGAGCCCATGCTCCATGCACTCGCGCGCGATCTCGTAATGAGTGGCCGGCGGNGTGGCGATCACCACCGCGTCGAGGTTCATGTCGAACAAATCGCGATAGTCGCGGGTCGACGCCTCGATCTGCGGGAAGCGCTGCATCATCCGATTGAGCGGCTCCTGCTGAATGTCCGAGACGGCGATCACTTGCGCCCCGGGGATTTCAATAAAATTGCGAATAAGGTTAGGGCCCCAATAGCCGCAGCCAATGGCGCCGATTCGAAGGTCGGTCATGTTAGCGAGCACCTCTACCGTTGACGACGGCCGTCACCGTCATGATGATGATCTTGATGTCCAGCCACAGGGATTGCTGGCGGATGTAGTCAACATCCATGCGCACCATCTCCTCGAAGCTGGTCGCGCTGCGACCCTTCACCTGCCACCAGCCGGTGATGCCGGGCACGGTGCGCAAGCGGTCGTGGTGATGATACAAGTATAGTTCAACTTCGTAGGGAATAGGCGGGCGCGGCCCAACCAGACTCATGTCGCCCAGCAACACATTGAGGAATTGGGGCAACTCATCGAGGCTGGTCTTGCGCAGAAAGCTGCCCACCCGGGTCACGCGTGGATCCTGCACCAGCTTGTANTTAGCGTCCTCGGCTTGCTGCGCCGATTGCAGGTCGGCCATGCGCTTGTCGTCGCCGGCGATGTAGGCTTCGATGAACTGGCGGTGGATGGTGGACTTGGCGTCGGTACGCATGGTGCGAAACTTGAAAATGGTGAAGGGGGCCTCTTCCCAATACACCTGCCCATTGCGAACGCGGCGGCGGGCCGTGACGCGCTCCTGCCGGAAGATGGCCGGGCCGGGTGAATCCCACTTGATCAGGATAGCGATGAAAGCCATGAGCGGGAGCAGGAACACCATGGACAATACGACAATGATCAGATCCATCACGCGTTTGGCCGCGAAGTAGAGAGAATCAGCGCCCTCTTGCCTCGAGCCTATCGCTTGTCCCATTGTCCATTGTAAGGCTTTTTGCTCTTCCATCTCGTTCAGCTTCCTATCTTCATCTAGCAGGCTATTCATCTGATCGGACCTGTAGTTGATTCCGCGCCGCACTTCTATTCTCAACAATTAAACTTACGAACAGGCTAACGGTTGGCGGGCTAGCTGCCGCGCCAAGGCGATCAAGCCTGTCTTTCATGCTAGATTCCACACCTTACGGTCTGTGTTAAGCCGTTATGAAAAAGGTCTATTCATATTAGCCATGCCCAGACCTGACCGGTGGGCAAGTGACGCCTCGGTTGAGCAAGTCGTTTCATCGCCCACCTGCCAGGCCTTCGCACCTGATAAAGTTGCGAACCCTTCGATTGATCAACTAAGAATGCGGCCGATAGAGGATCTTGTATGAATATTCCCGAAGTATCGCGTTTTGGAGCACCCTGTTGTAATTACGCAATATTTTTACATTGCAACATATTGTATTAGTACAATATTTGCTTGCGTCCCCCATGCCTGGCCATTATAATTCACTCATAGGTATTTATGACGATGCCCCCGCCATGAGTGGCTTTCCAGCAACTGTGGCCGGCGGGATGGGCCTGCGATTCGGGAAGATCGCCGGCAAAGCCCCCAATCCATCCCCACCCCACGGAGCCACTCCCGGCATTGTCCAGTTTGATTTTCGGCGTATCGGCACTGAAGTACTGAAGTGATGTAATGGTTGTGGCCTGCTTGGCGCCGGCCAGCGAACTGTGGTCCAGATGGCAATGACCCGTTCGGCCGGCGGCGCGGAGGATGGTTTGCGCATCCTCACCCGAATCATCAGGGAGAATAAGAGAGCCATGGGCACTACATACTTCGTTTCGGCGACCGACGGGAACAACAACAACCCCGGGAACCAGCAGGGGCAACCGCTGCGCACAATTCAGGCAGCCATTAACAAGGCGCAAGCCGGCGATACCATCTCCGTTCGCGGGGGGACGTATGCCGAGCGACTTCACATTCAGAAGCCAGGCACGGCCGACGCGCCCATCACCATCTCTGCCTTCCAGGGAGAGCAGCCGGTCATCGATGGCACCAGCCTGAATATTGAGGACGATTCAGCGTTGGTGATAGTCCAGCAGAGTCAGGACGTGAAGCTGAGCGGCTTCACCATCCGCAACTCCGGCGGGCTGGGCTTGATGATCTCGAAATCGAGCCGGATTACCGTGCGAGGCATGACCATCGAGTCCTGCTATGCCGGCGGCCTCCACGCCGGGCAGGCGGACAATTTGCTGGTCGAGGAATGCCGCATCCGCGATTGCGCGCGGCGCTTCCTGG